>CAZGUL010000104.1:0-8381 GCA_964529055.1 uncultured Spirochaetaceae bacterium | reverse complement strand
CTTCAATTACTACACTCCCGGGGAACTGGTCAGTATCGTCTACCGGTCCGCGAACATTCTCGGAATAGCGATACGGGACGACGCCGCGGCGCTTCTGGCGGGTTGTTCCCGCGGCACCCCCCGCATCGCAAACCGACTTCTCCGGAGGATGCGGGATTTCGCCCAGGTTTTCGGTTCCGGGGAGATAACCCGGAGCATCGTCGCCGACGGTCTGGGGCGGCTGAAGATCGATTCCTTCGGCCTGGAGAGCCACGACCGGGAAATCCTCAGAATCATCATCGAAAAATACGGCGGCGGCCCGGTGGGGGCGGAGACGCTGGCAATTTCCGTGGGGGAATCCATCGACACTCTCGAGGATTTTTACGAACCCTACCTGATCCAGAGGGGATTCATCAAAAGGACGCCGCGGGGCAGGACCGCCACTCCCCTGGCGTACGAGCATCTCGGCCTGCGGTTGAAAGACTGTGAAGACACGGGACTTCTTTTTTGACCTGCCCGCGGACCTGATCGCCCAGTTCCCCGCGGAAATCCGCGGCGAATCCCGGCTGATGACGGTGGACAGGCTCTCGGGAGCGATCGGGCACAGGAAGGTCAAGGACCTTCCGGGCCTGCTGCCGGCCGGAACCCTCGCGGTCTTCAACGACAGCAGGGTGCGCAAGGCCCGGCTGCCCGGCAGGTCCCGCGATACCGGGGGAAAAACGGAATTTCTTCTCCTGAAAAGCGGCGACGGCCTGCTCTGGCGGGTCATGGCGGCGAGGATGCGGCGCCTTCCGGCGGGCCGGGTCTTTCTCTTTCCCGAAGAACTGGAAGGGGTCGTCGTCCGGGATCCGGACGGGGGGCTTTTGCTGAAATTCTCGCGTCCCGTCACCGACGCCTACCTGGACCGGTGCGGTCACATCCCCCTTCCTCCGTACATCAAAAGGGAGGATTCCCCCGCGGACGCGGACCGATACCAGACCGTGTACGCGAAAACCACCGGTTCCGTCGCGGCCCCGACTGCGGGACTGCATTTCACTCCCGAAATTCTGGCCGGCATGGACCGGCGGAACATCCGCCGGCTCACAGTCACGCTTCACGTGGGGCCGGGAACCTTCCTGCCCGTCCGGACCGAGAATGTGGAAGATCATGTCATGCACGAGGAAGACTTTTCGATAGACGCCGCGACGTCGGAGGTCATCAACCGGGAAAGACCAGCGGGCGCGCCGCTTCTGGCCGTGGGGACGACGACGATTCGTGTCCTGGAGTCGGCCTGGGAGTGCGGCCGCATCCGTTCCGGGGAGGGGTCAACCCGGATTTTCATCTACCCCGGGTATACGTTTCGTGCGGTTGACCTGGTTTTCACCAATTTTCATACCCCGGAATCGACCCTGTTCATGCTGGTTTCGGCTTTCGGGGGAACTGACCTCATCCGGAAAGCGTACCGGGAAGCGGTGGAGGCGAGGTACCGGTTCTTCTCCTACGGTGACGCGATGCTGATTTTCTAGTAGGTGTCCGCGTTCATGGCCTCGAATTCGGCCCGTACCCGTGCCACCCGTTCCAGGTGGCCGGCGATGATGTCCCCGTAATCGAGCTCCCCGGTCTCGATCCGGTGGTTCTCGTCCTCCCAGAACTGGATTTCCTCCATGTGGTACGGGAGGGGACGTGCCTTTCCCGACCAGGTTTTCGCCTCCTCCCAGAACAGCAGGGCGTACCGGAAAAGCTCTTCGGCCCGGACGAGACTTTTCAGATTGTCCTCTTTCCACGGGGCGTTGAAAAAATATGCGGCCATTTTCTGGTATTTCCCGCCCCAGGAGAGGTACAGCTCCGTCAGTTTGAGGTTTACGTGCATCGTGAAAAGATAACGGTAACGCTCCCAGTGCTTTGCGTCGGGGATCCGGGCCAGGGCGTACAGAGGATTCGCGAAATCCGACCGCAGGGCCCTTTCCAGGTAGGAAATGTTTTCCGCCGTCCTTTCCGGATACTGGTAATAATGGAGGTGGAAAAGACGGTAAAACTGCTCCGCGTAGAGAATTTTGTAGGAGTACGCCGGGGGGCCCGTCAACAGAAAAAGCCCGGCGCAGATAAGTGCGGCTGTTCTTTTCACGCTATCATTATCGGAATTTTCCCAGAAAGCTCCATATGCGTTCGTGAATCGCTCCGGGCTCCTCGCCCCCGTCGACGATGAGGATGCGCATTCCCGACGCGGAATACCTTTCCCACAGGCGGCCGTAGTTGGCGGCGGCACGGCTCTGGAAGTCCCGATACTCGTAGATTTCCCTCCCGCTTCGGCCGGTCATCCGTTTTTCGCCGAGTTCCGGGGCGACATCGAGATACACGAGAAATTCCGGCAGGGGGAATCGCGCGTTGAGTCCGAGAACGAACTCCGGATCGCAGTCGACGGTCTGATACGCCAGGGACGAAAATACATACCGGTCCGAGACGACAAGTTCCCCCCTGCCTGCCGCGGCGAGGATCCCCCGGGGGCCGAAAACGTGCTCGCAGCGGTCCGCCGCGAACAGGTGCGCCATCGTATCCGGAGTGACGGCGATTTCCTTTCTCAGCACGGACCGGATGAGCCTGCCGACAGGCTCCCGGGTGGGTTCCTGGGTCAGAAAACAGGATAAGCCTTCGCGGGAGCACCGTTCGCCGAGAAGAGAAGCCTGGGTTGTCGTTCCCGCGCCGTCGATGCCCTCGAGGACGAGGAAATTTCGGACGATTTCCGGAGTGTTCATGGTTCTGGTACAGGTTTCTTTTCCAAGCCTGTTGTGGTACATTTTACACGGGAACAGGAGGTGAGTCCATTCGATTTTTCCGTATAGGTCCCCGGGTTATTGCAGGATTTTTCCTCGTAATGGTCGTGGCGGGGATGGCTGCGGTGTACGATCCCCTGCAGGCCGGAATATCCCGGCGCATGGAACTCCTGAAATTTTCCCTTCTGGCGGACATGGAAACCTCCCTCGGGCGCCGCATTACCTACGGGTCGGTTTCCCCGTCCATCCTGCATGACGTGGAAGTGCGGGATCTCAGGATCCGGGGGCTCGACGGCTCATCCTTCATCGATATTCCCGTGCTCAAGATTCATTACAGCCTCCCGGAACTCGTTTTCGGGGACCCCGCGGCGGCGGTGGACGAAATCATCCTGGAGAACGCCGTCGTCAGACTGGACGCGGAAAAAGACCGGGACTTTTTCACCCTTATGGAGCGGCCCCGCGGCGCGGGGCGGGTGGAAGGGCCGGCGGAAAAAAGGTCCAGCATCCGGATCACGGGAAGAAATCTCCGCGTGAACCTCCTGAGCGGTTCCGACGAATTCGAGGCACGGCGGCTGTTCTTCCAGATCCTGCCGAACGGGGACGGGTATGACCTGCGGCTCAGAAGCCTCCTGGCTTACGCGTCCCGGGGCGGGGAAGGCCCCCTCCGGCGCGGGGAAACGGTAGTGGAACTCCGGGGGATACTCGGAACGGCGTTCAATCGGGGCGAGGCCACCGTCGGGTTTTCCCGGCTTGAGACGAACATCTTCGACCTTGACAGACAGACGTTCCAGGTTTCCCTGTCCGATACGGGAATAACGGCACGGAAAATTCAGGACCGGGCACCCTTCGATTTCACGGTTTCCTATGATTTCACGGACCGGAAACTCCGGGGCGAGGCGCTTTCGGAAAAATTCCGGCCGTCGAGCCTGATCACGATGAAAGAAAACCTCGATCCCCTGAACGACTGGCTCGGAGCGGTGGTGACGATGCGCGGAAACGCGGTACTGGATACTGCGGATTACTCCATCGCGTACGCAGCCGAGTTCGACGCTTCCCTGCAGAATGCGGCAATACCGCGATTGACCCGGTTCGCCGGAAAGACCTCGGGGGACGGGAAAAAGATTGCCTTCTTTCCCGTCGGTATCTCCAATTCCCGGGGAAGCGCGGAATTCTCGGGCGATATTCTGTTGCGAAACCTTCTTCCCCAGGGACGTCTTGCGCTGTCCGACATCGCTCTCCACGGCCCCGGACTGGTCCGGGGCACCCTGGAACTGACGCGGGAAAACGACGCTCTCTCGGCCCGCGGCTCTTCCCTGACATGGGGAGAGGCCGTTTTCCCCGAGCTGCGGGCGGGGCTCGCGATTCTTCCCGGCGGTTTCGATGTGGAAGGTCACCTGTCCTTCGATCCCGGGGGATCGTCCGGGGCCGGGGCGAACCTGCGCTATACGCAGCGGTCCGGCGAAGAATCCCGTTTCGCTGCGGAGGTTCGGGCCCTGCCGTCGGATACTCTGCTGGATGTCCTGCGGGCCGTATTCCCGGACGTTCCGCGGGCGGATTCCCGGTTCGTCATCGACGGCTCCGCGTCGGGAACGACGGATTTCAGGACTGTAACCGTGGATGTGCCGTCCCTTGCCGTCCGGGACCCGGGGAGCGGGGAAAACGTCGTCAGCCTGTCCGGTGGTTACGGCGACGGAGTCCTGGATATCCGGGAATGGAAATTCAGCCGGAATGGCCGGGAAGGCGGGGGCGGGCTCCGCGGTGAGCTCATCGACGACGGCCGGGTAAGGTTTTCGTCGGACTCGCGAATTCTCGGTGTTCCGTACAGCATGCAGGGCGTTTTCGATCCCCGGGGTTCCATCACCCTGGAGGGGCTGCATGGACTGACGGCGGGTTTTTTCTGGAGTGAATCGGATCCCGTAAACGGATACGTGAAACTGGATAAATTCCCCCTGCCGGTCCTGAGAGACACGATGGAGGTCACGGGAAGGATCGATGCTCACTATCGGAACGACGATTTCTGGTATCTGAACACCAGGGACCTCGCCGTCGCGAAGGTTTCCGTCATGCCTCACGTGAAGGGCAGCGCTGTACTTTCCGGCACGATGGGGCCGGGAAAGGGAACACTTCAGCGGTTGTCATATACGGACCAATATTCCCGTCTCGACGGGTCGGGAAAATTTTCCTATTCCCTGGAACCTCTCCGGGCAGAGTTGGAGTTGTCCCTGGCCGGAAACGACGGGAACGAGCGGTATGACGGCGTCCTCCGTTACGGGATAGGCGGAGCGGAGGGTATGATCGCCCTGCGGGGGTTCCCGCTGGAACGTCTCGCGGCGGATGAAACGACGGGCAGACTCGACGGGTCCGTGACCTTCGCGGGGCTTCCCGGCAAACCCGAGTTCGGTCTGTCGGCCCGCCTGGATGAAGGAATCGTAAAGGGGGAACGTCTGTCCTTCGAGCTTTCCGCCGCTTTCGACGAAACACGGGCGGTCGTGACGGGCTTCGAGGCGGTCTACCGGAAAATGCGCCTGAGGGGGGCGGAAGCCCGGTACGACCGCGTAACCGGCGCCCTGCGTTTTTCGGGTACAGCGGACGCACCCGGCAGCGCGGCAAAAACCGAATGGAACCTGGAAGGGGATTTCAACGTAAAACCCGCGTCCGCTTTCTCCCTGCGTGACAGCCTTCTCGGGGCGGACGTGGCGGGCGAATTCTTCGTTTCCACCGTTTCCGACAAGGTCAAGCCCCTCTTCCGATACTGGGGTTTCACGGTTTTCAAGGAAAAAATGACAGCCCGGATCCGGGGGGGGCCTGACGATTCGCTGGAAGCGGCGATCGGCGAAGACGGCAGCTTTACGGCAAGCGTACGCAGTCCGATGCCCGTGACCTTCGAGGCTGAGGGCCGGTACCAGGACGGAACGCTGGAAGCGAACGTCAACAGAATATCCTTTCTGGCCGAGGATTTCGGAGGTGCCCTGGACCTGGGCATCATACGATTTCCCCGCGGAAGGGCCACGGGCAATCTCCGCATTTCCGGTCCCGCCCGGGATCCGGATTTTTTCGGCACCATGGCGGTGGCCCAGGGATTCGCCCGCCTCACGCTGATACCCGAGGACCTGGGACCCTTCAGGGGAAACGTCATCTTCCGGGAAAAGGAATTCACGATACAGCCGATAACGGTTCCGGTCGGCAGGGGCTCCGCGGAGGTGACGGGCGTCTTCCAGATCGACCGATGGATTCCCCGGGTCTTTTCCCTGAACGTCGACACGAAACTCTCCGAAGGGGTTCACATCGCCAATAACTTCGGCGGTGTCATCGTGGACGGCATGGGGCAGGGACGGGTCAGAATCGAGGGCGATCAGCAGCGCGTCGTTGTTTCCGGCAACGTCCATGCCTCAAACGCGGTCATAACCCTCGGCGATTTCAAGGCCGCCGAAGAGCAGAGAAGGGCTGCTGGCTCCGTGCCGCTTCGGGTGGATCTGGTGTTCGAAACCGGAAAGGCGGTGGAATTCTACTGGCCTTCCCCGGAATTCCCCATCCTGCAGACCTATGCGAACCGGGGGGAAAAACTCGCCCTGCAGTTTGACGGGGACACCGAAGATTTCCGGCTTATCGGGGAAATATCCGTCCGGGGTGGCGAGATTTTCTACTTCGACAGGAGGTTCTTCATCCGCGAGGGCTCTATCCGGTTCAACGAAAGGACGGGTTCCTTCGATCCGATCCTGAACGCCCGGGCGGAAATCAGGGAAAACACCGAGGATGGTCTGGTCCGGATTTATCTCGTCGCCGACAACACGAGACTCAGCCAGTTCTCGCCCCGCTTCGAATCCGACGGCAATCTCGCAAACGACGAAATCATGGAGGTTCTGGGCCGGAATATTTACGGTTCCGGCGGAGACGGCTCCATAAACTTCTCCAAAGCCCTCGCGGTCACCGGCGACATCCTCGCGCAGATCGGGGTGGTGAAAACCTTCGAAAAGGAAATGAGGGAACGGCTGGGGCTGGATCTGTTTTCCGTTCGGACCCATCTCGTGCAGAACCTGCTGGAGGGGGTCGTCAGCCGGGAAAGCGCCACGGGCCCGTATGCGGAGGAACCTTCCTTCGGCAGGTATCTTGATAAAACGAGCCTTTTTCTAGGAAAATATATCGGCTCGGACCTGTTCCTGGAACTTCTTCTGCAGCTCCGCGCCGAAGACCCGCTGGCGGGGAGGTCGCGCGATATTGGAGGGCTGGACATCGACACGGAACTTATCTTAGAGTGGAAAACGCCGCTCTTTCTGCTGGAATGGAGTTTTTTTCCGAAGAATCCCGAGGAGCTGTTTATCCGAGACAATAAATTCACATTCCGGTGGAAGTTTTCTTACTAGCAAGGAGAACGTATGCGAAAAAGCGCCTTTGTGCTGTGCTTCGCCCTGATGACGATACTTCCCATATTCTCGCAGGTTTCGGAAGAATGGTATATCGGGAAACCCATCAAGGACATCGTTTTCAAAGGCCTGAACACCGTTTCCGTGAACGAACTCGGCGGCATCGTCGCGCCGTATCGGGGCCGCGATTTTTCCGACCAGGTCTTCTGGGACCTGCAGAGCAGTCTCTACGCCCTTGATTATTTCGAAAGCATCGTTCCCAACGCGGTTCCGGGCGATCCGGACCTGAAATCCGTGATCATCGAATTCACCGTCGAAGAAAGGCCCGTGGTGGGTGAGATACGCTTCCGGGGCAATCGCAAAGTCCGCACGGGAGACCTTCTGGACGCGGTACTGATAAAAACCGGCGACATGGTCAACAATTCCAAGATAAAGATCGACGAGGAAGCCGTGCGGGTTTTGTACCTGGAACGCGGTTTCCCGGATGTGACGGTGACCAGTTCGGTGGACGAGGAGCGGAAAAACCGGAAGCAGATCATCGTTTTCGAAATTTCCGAAGGCAGCCAGACCAGCATCCGCTCCATCGGGTTCAGCGGAAACACGGCCTTCTCCTCGGCCACGCTGAAGAAAGCGATGGAAAGCCGGGAGCAGAGCCTCTTCAACAGCGGGGTGTATCAGGAAAAGGTTTTCGAGCAGGATCTCCGGCTGGTGGAGCGGTATTACCGTGAGAGAGGATACATCGACGCGAAAATTGAAAAGGTCGACCGCACCGTGGAGCGGGACGAGGAGGCGAACAGGTCCTATCTGCTGCTGACGATTTACGTCGGCGAAGGAAGCCGGTATACGTACGGCGGCATGGACTTCGAGGGCAACCTTCTTTTTACGACGGAAAAACTCAGGTCCCTGCTGAAACACCAGCCGGGCGGAATCATCAATCTGTCCCGGGCGGAAGCCGATTTTCAGCGGGTCGCCGACCTGTATTACGAAAACGGGTACATTTTCAACAGCATCCAGAAAGTCGAGCGCCGGGACGAGGCGGCGAAAACCGTCTCCTATACCGTCAGGATCACCGAGCGAAACCGCGCACATATCGAAAACATCATCATCAAAGGGAACAAGAAAACCAAAGATTTCGTTCTGTACCGGGAACTCCCGCTGGAGGTGGGGGACGTTTTCAGCAAGGCAAAAATCGTCGAGGGACTGCAGAACCTGTACAACCTCCAGTACTTCTCCGCGGTGACGCCGGAAACCCCGCCGGGAAGCGCCGACGGTCTCATGGACGTCATCATCA
>CAZGUL010000103.1:0-8410 GCA_964529055.1 uncultured Spirochaetaceae bacterium | reverse complement strand
TCACGGAGAACTCCTTGGGTCTCCAGTTCAAGCATGTGCCGGTGGGCAACGACGCGCAGGCGGTCGAAGCGGCCCTGGGCGGACATGTGGACCTGGCGATGACGTCCAGCCTGGCGACGATCATTTCCCATGTGAACGCGAAGAAGCTCAACGCCCTGATGGTGTTCTCGGAAAAGAGGGAGGCGATCCTTCCGGATACCCCGACCGCCGTCGAGCTCGGTTACAACGTCGTGGCGAGTCCGTTTACGGGGATCGCGGGACCCAAGGGAATGCCGGCGGACGTGCTCGAGAAACTCCGGGACGTTTTCAAAAAAGTCATGGCGGATCCGGAGTTCCTGGACATCATGAAAAAGGCGGGCGAGAATCTGAATCCGAAATACGGAGACGAGTTCTTTCAGATATGGAAGGACAATTTCGAAGGATATTCCGCCGTGGCCAGGAAGATGGGCCTGGGGCAATGACCACGGTCTCGAAGAGACGTATCGGGGAAGGGATTTTCATCGCGGGTTTCGGCGCGGGGATCCTCGCGCTGATTCCCTCAAACGTGAAGGCGATCCCCGGGATGGAGACGGACATGTCTCCATCCTTCATTCCTTCCCTCGTCGGTTCGGCGCTGCTGGTCCTGGGTGCCGTGGTGATCGCGAGGGCGGCGGCCGGAAAGGAAAAGGAGAAACCGTCGGGGCTGGAATGGAACATGCTGAAAAGGGTTCTGGTTTCCGCCGCCCTGATGCTTCTTTACGCCCTTCTGTTTCCGCTGACGGGCTTCGTGTCCGCGAGCGCTGTTTTCATCGGCGTCTTCTCCTGGCTGTTCGGGCAGCGGAACCCGGCAAAACTCGCCGCCGTGATGGTGATCGTCCCGGCGGCGGTCTGGATCCTGTTCGAGCTCGTCTTCGTGATACCGCTGCCCCACGGGGTGTTTTTCTAGGATAAGGAGACGTTATGATCGACACCTTCCTGGCGGGTTTCCACCTGTTTTTCGGAATGGAGAACATCCTGGCGGTGGCGCTCGGCCTTTTCATCGGAATAACCATCGGCGCGATTCCCGGGCTCAACGTGCCGATGGCCGTCGCCCTTCTGCTTCCCCTGACGTTTTCGATGAGTCCCGTCACGGGGCTCGCGCTCCTCCTGGGGGTCTACAAGGGCGGGACCTACGGCGGGTCCATATCGGCCATCCTGATAAATACGCCCGGGGCGCCCGCGGCGGCCGCAACGGTCATCGACGGGTATCAGCTCGCACGGCAGGGCAAGGCGGGAAAAGCCCTGCGGGCTTCGATCTACGGTTCCGTCATCGGCGAATTCCTGGCGGATGTCGTCCTCATCACCACGGCGGCGCAGATCGCGGCCTTCGCCCTGAAATTCGGGCCGGCGGAAAAATTCTCCCTTGTCGTTTTCGCCCTCTCCACGATCGCGGTGATCTCCAGCGATCACAAGCTGAAAGGCGTCGCGTCGGGACTGATCGGTATCTTTCTCTATTCGATAGGGGCGGATCCGCTGTCCGGAGCGGCGCGGTTCACGTTCGGATACTTCCAGCTCACCGCGGGGCTTCCCTTTCTTCCCCTCCTCATCGGGCTGTTCGCCGTTTCGGAATTTTTCGTCCAGATGGAACGGAAGTCCGCGGCGGCCGGCCTGGACCTGGCGGTGAAGATATCGGACCGGAGGGAGGACAACCATGTCTCATGGGCGGAGTTCAAGGAAAATATCGTCACCATTCTCCGTTCCACGCTGATCGGCATCGGCATCGGCGCGCTCCCCGGGGCGGGTTCGTCCATCGCGGCCTTCGTATCCTACGGCGCCGCCAAAAACTCGTCCCGGCGCCCCGAGGAATTCGGCAGGGGTTCCCTCGAGGGGGTGTTCGCCCCGGAGACCGGCAACAACGCCGTGTGCGGCGGCGCCCTGATACCTCTTTTGACCCTCGGGATTCCCGGGGACGCGATTACGGCCATCATGCTCGGCGTCTTTCTCGTGCACGGGATCGTTCCCGGGCCGGACCTTTTTACGAAGTCCGCGGACCTGGTCAGCGCGATCTTCATCACCCTGATGGTTTCCAATGTACTGCACTTTTTTATAGCGTCCCTGGGCATGAAGCTTTTCATCCGGCTCCTGTCGTTCAGCCGTTCGATCCTCTTCCCCTCGGTGGTGGTCATCTGCGCCGCGGGGGCGTTTTCGGGAAGCAGTAACATGTTTGATGTATACGTCATGATCGCTTTCGGTCTGGTAGGCTACCTGATGAAGAAGTTCGATTTCTCGATATCCACGCTGCTCATGGGGTACATTCTGGGGCCGCTTCTCGAGACTTCCCTGGTCCAGACGCTCATCATCAGCGACGGATCGATCCTTCCCGTCTTCACCAGCCCGATCGCGCTGGTGTTCGTTTTTCTCACCGTATTCTTCATTCTCTGGTCGCTGGTGATCCGCGGGAAGATCGTCAAAAAGGGAGGAAGTCTGCCATGAAAACCCGCCTTTCCCGCCGCGCCGCCCTGGTCACCGGAGCGTCCGGCGTCATAGGAAAAACCATCGCACGGAAGCTCGCCGCCGAAACGGGGTTCGCCGTGGTGATGGTGGGCAGGACTCCGGAAAAGATCGAAGCGGCGGCCGGGGAAGTCCGGCGGATGACGGGAAACGACCTCGTCCGCGCCGCCGTCGCGGACCTGTCCCGTCCGGAGTCGATCCGGGCCCTGGCGGACGGCTGGGAAGGGCCGCTCCACGTCCTCGTCAACAACGCGTCGGCGGTGCCTCTCCGCAGGGTGGAAAACTCCGAGGGACGGGAAATGCAGTTCGCCGTCAACGTTCTGGGATACATGCGGATGATCCGGGCCTTTGCCGGAAGGCTCGCCGACGGGGCCGCCGAATCGGGCATGTGGAGCAGGATCGTCAACGTGGCGAGCTACTGGGCGGGGGACCTGGACGTGAACGACCTGGAATTCCGCCGCCGGCCGTATTCCGCGGGGACGGCCTACCGGCAGTCCAAGCAGGCGGAAAGGATGCTGACCGCGGTCCTCGCCGCGGAGCTTTCCGGCCGGAGGATCACGGTGAACGCCTGCCATCCCGGGGAGGTCAACACCCCCCTGAGCAACGCCCTGGGTTTCGGCGGCCACGAGTCCCCGGACGAAGGGGCGGACACCCCCGCGTGGCTCGCGGTCGATCCTTCCCTGGAGGGGATAACCGGGGGATGGTTCAAATACCGTGAAAAGTCGGCGTGCAGATTCGCGGCGGACATGCAGGCCTGCCGGGAGCTGTATGCCCGGCTGCCGGAATAGAAGAGACTCGTTTACAGGAAGCCGCCCTCTACAGGGGGCCGCCGTCCGGCGGGGGAGTTTCCTGCCGGGCGTCCTTCCCGGCTTTGCCCTTCAGCTCCTTTTCCTTTACCTTGAGTTCCTCTTTCTTCCTGCGGATTTTTTCGCTCCCCGCTTTCCGGATCCTTCCGTACACATAGTACCCGAAGGAATAAATGATCCCCAGCACGAAACTGAGGAACGCGATCACGACGACCGGGATGTCTTCGTAGACTCTGAAGAAAAGACTGAAGGACGTTTTGTACTGGATGTTGAGAACGATTATAAAGCTCAACACCAACAGTGAAACAATGCTCAGGATTATCCGGATCATCCTCGCGGCTCCTTTCGGTATGATGGTAAAAGTATACGACGAAAAGGCCGTTATCGCAAACCTGTCAGGCCAGATACCCGACGGCTTTTTCCACGTCCCCGTTCATGACGACGGTGAGGGTCTTTCCCCCGGAGGCCCCGGGGACGTCGATGACCTTCACCCACCGTTCCCACGAAAGGTCCTCCGGCAGGAGGCTCCCCAGGCAGTTGCGGGCCTCCCGGAAGAAGCGGGAATTGAAGACCGAACCGTCCTTGTCCGGATACAGGGACAGCGGATAGATTCTGGATTCCACCAGGTCCTGGAAAAAATGCGTTCCGTACGAGACCTCCGGAGTCTGTCCGTCCCGGAGTGACGCGACCTCGATGAGCATCTTCGCGTTGTTGATGTCCGCGTAGCCGACCTTGACCCCCAGATGCACGTTGGAGCTGCCCCACCTGCCGGGACCCATCAGCACGAAGGGCGTCCCTTCCAGCCGGGCGTTCAGCCTGCCCACCAGGCGGGCGACCGACGTTTTCTGCGACAGGTCGTCCATGGCGTCGTACAGTACGGGATCTATCCATACGATGTACCGCACCCCCGGTACGAACCCGTCGGGAACGAGGCTGTCCGCGGTGAAGAGAACCCGGTCCGGATCCAGGTCCGCGGGAATTTCCACGGCGGCCTCCTCCTGCCGCACGCTCAGGGGGCGGCACTGGAGGAGGGTGATCTCCACGTTCTTCGGGCCCGGGGCCGAGGCCCCCGCGGGAAGCCCGCGAACGGCGAACTCGATGTCCACCGGTCTTTTGTAGCGGCTTTCCAGCGTCGCGAGGATGCCCCTCATCATGGGGCAGAAGTTGGTGCGGGAAATCAGCTCGTCGAAGGTGAGGGCCGTCGCCTCGGGGTCCTCCTCGTGCAGGAAGACCGGCGGCCGGGGGATGCCGTCCTTGAACACCGATACCAGAAGGCGGTAGCCGGGAAAATCGTTCCGGAAGGCTTCCTGGAAGGGCAGGGTCACGAAGCGGTTTTCCCCCAGGTCCAGCACATCGACGAATTTCTGCGAGTAGCGGGGGATGTCCGCCGGGGCCTCGGGGCGCAGGCCCGGGTGGCTCAGGGCGATCATCCGGGGGTAGTCCCCCGCGACCCGGTCCACCGCCCGGGTCCCCAGGCCCGCCACGAGGCGCACCATGCCGTCCTCCCGGCGGATGCGCCCGTTCCACCGGTGCGGGTTCCGGCTGAAGGCGACACCGGACAGGGCGGGGAAGAACCGGCCCCGGTACGCGGTGCCGATGACCCGCTGGATCAGGACCGCCATCCGCTCGTCGTAGTCCAGGAGCCCCATGTGCTTGCGGTACACCAGAGCGTCGGGGCCCAGGGTGCTGGCGTACACGGCCGCCACCGCTTTGGACAGGGCCGCCAGGTTTTCCTCCGGCGTTCCGTGGTTCGTCAGGAAGAAACTTTCGTATTTGCCTGCGAAGGAGAATCCGAAATTGTCCTCCAGGAGGCTCGACGAGCGGACGACAAGGGGGTCGCCTCCGGCCTCCCGCAGGATGTCCCGGAATGCCTCGGTGACGTAGGGGGGGAAGACCCCCGCGGTGTACCGCTCCACCACCCGGGGGTGGTCCGCCACGATCTCCTCCCGGGGGCGGTATTTCTGGTTCATGAATTCGGTGAGGCCGTTGAGGGCCTGGAACTCGTAGTACACGTCCGCCGCGATGAACCAGGAGTCCGGCACCCTGATGCGGCCCGGCAGTTCGCCCCGGTCGCAGGCGTCCATCAGGATCGCCCCGGCCAGGGCGAGCCCCGCGGCCTTTCCGCCGACCTTCCCGCGGCCGATGCGCCGCCCCCGGATTTCCTTCAGCTTGGCGATGGACAGGGCCTCGCGGGCGATCCCGACGTAGTCGAGCTGATCGCTCAGCATGCCTTTGGTCAGGACGACGATGCTTTCCTGCAGATGATGGCGGATTTTTACCTGCTGGTCCGGGGGATATTTTTCGTACTGCTCCCCCAGCGCGAACAGGATGGCCCACGGGGCGAGCTCCGGGTTGACCGTCAGGACGACTTCCTCGCTGGACCTCAGCGTGAGGGCCTCCTGCACCAGGTGCTCCAGGCTGCCGGGGGGAAAGTTGTGGGCAAAGTAGAAGTCCGACAGGTCGTCCCGGATGACGGAGAGCCGCTCCTGCCACGCATCCGGCGGCTCTTCGCTGGTTTCGGTGGGAATCCACCGCCTCCCGGCGGACCTCCTTCTCGAAGTTCTCCGGGGTGATGATGCCGCGGCGGAAAATCTCCTCCCTCATCTTCTCCCGGATGCGGCGGGCGAGGATCGGGTACTGCTTCAGCTTGAGGAACAGCTCCAGTACCTTGGGGGCTCCGAGATCGAAGTCCACGTCAGATCCAGCCCCGCACCCTGCACGCCTCCGCGACCCGCGCCACCGCGATGACGTAGGCCCCGGTCCGGTTGGAAACCTTGTATTTGCCGGCGGTTTCGCACACCGCGTGGAAGGCCGCCGTCATTTTGGCGTCCAGGCTCTTCGCCACCGTGTCGGCGTCCCAGTAGTAACCGTAGGCGTTCTGCACCCCCTCGAAGTAGGAGACCGTCACGCCGCCGGCGTTGCAGAGGAAGTCGGGAATGATGAAAATTCCCTTTTTCGCGAGGATCTCGTCCGCCTCGGGGGTCGTGGGCCCATTGGCAAACTCCGCGAGGATTTTGCAGGACACCTTGTCGGCGTTGCCCGCGTTGATGACCCCTTCCAGGGCGGCGGGGATGAGGACGTCCACCGGGAGGGCCAGGACCTCCGGGTTGGAAATGGGTTTGCAACCCTCGCCGGAAAACCCGTTCACCGTGCCGTTTCTGGCCGCGAAGGTCGACAAGGCCGCGTAGTCCAGACCGCCCTCCCGGTACACCCCGCCGTACTCGTCGGCGACGGCGACCACCCTGGCGTTGAAGATTTCGGCCAGCATTTTATGGGTGTTCCTGCCCACGTTGCCGTAGCCCTGCAGGGCGTAGACCGCCCGGGAAGGATCGATTCCCTTCATTTTGGCGGCTTCCCGGATGCAGTAGACCCCGCCCCGGGCGGTCGCTTCGGTGCGGCCCGCGGAGCCTCCCAGCGGCAGGGGCTTGCCCGTTATGACCCCCGGCATGTGACGGCCCCGGATGAGCTCGAACTCGTCCAGCATCCACGCCATGATCTGGGGGTTCGTGTTGACGTCCGGGGCGGGAACGTCGATGTCCGGCCCGATCTCGTAGGCCAGGGCGCGGACGTAACCGCGGCTCAGGCGTTCGAGCTCCGCCGGGGAGAGTTCCTTGGGATTGCAGACCACGCCGCCCTTGCCGCCCCCCAGCGGGATGTCGACGACGGCGCATTTCCAGGTCATCCACGCGGCCAGGGCGCGGACGGTGTCTATGGTCTCGTCGGGGTGAAAGCGGATGCCCCCCTTCGTCGGGCCGCGGGCGTGGTTGTACTGGACCCGGTAACCCTGAAAAATCCGCGTGCTTCCGTCGTCCATGCGGACAGGAATGCGGACGTGAAGTTCCTTGAGCGGCCTGCTCAGCAGGTCCAGAACGCCGGGGTCCAGGTCCATGACCGCGGCGGCCGCGGCGAGCTGTTTCTGCGCGATCGTGAAGGGATTGAGTTCTTCCATGATGAATCCTCCTCCGCCCATTATATACGAGCGTAGGGGAAAAAGAAACGAGGAGGCGGAAAACCGGGCGCCGCCGCGAAGGCTCCGGCCGCCGCCGCGGCTTCTACCGCGGCTTTTTGACGACCAGGACGGGGCAGGGGACCTCGCGGACGATTTTTTCCGCGGTGCCGCCGAACAGCGCGTGCTCCAGGCCGGAAAGGCCGTGGCTCGAGATGACCACCAGGTCCGCGCCGGCCTCCCGGGCGTACCGGGCTATCTCGATGTGCGGCTTTCCCCGGAGCATCTTGTACCGGACCTCCGGAATTTCCCGGGCGGCCTCGTCGCGGAGGGCGGCGAGTTTTTTCTCCCGCTCGGTGCCGACGAAGTGGGCCACCCGTATCCAGTCCATGTGGATGTTCGACGACACTTCGAATTCCGCGACGTCGCCCGGTTCCTGGTACACGTGCAGGAGATGGAGGGCCGCGCCGTACTTTTTCGCCAGGTCCAGGGCTGCCGGAAAGGCGGCCGCGGCGTTTTCCGAAAAGTCCGTGCAGAAAAGGATCTGCCTGTACGAGGTCATGGGAACCTCCTAGAGCATGAAGATCGCCACGATTATGACGCCCACGAATCCCAGCATGGCGGGCACCAGGTTGCGCCGGGCTATTTCCACCGCGTCCGATCCGGTGATGGCCGCCGCGGGAATGACCGCCCAGGGAACGATGGTTCCGCCGCCCACCGCGACCGCGAAGAACTGGCCCAGCGCCGCGAGGGTCGCCATGTCCAGGCCGGCGGGACCGCCGAGGGCCTGCGCCAGGGTGCCCACCAGGGGCAGCCCGGAGAAACCGGAGCCGTCCAGGCCCGTGATGCCGCCGACGATGCCCTGGATGACCGCCAGGGGAATCCTGCTCAGGGGGACGCTGTTCGCGAGGGCCTGCCCCAGATCGAAAAGAAGTCCCTTGCCGGCGTCGCCGAAGATTGCCTTCGCCGTTCCCGGGGAACCCATGAAGAAGAAGCTGGCGATCAGGAAGACCGGCGCGAAAATCCTCATTCCGAACATGAAACCCGAGCGCGAATGCTCGGTCAGCTTGCCGAAGCCTTCCCGGCCGTAGGCCCCCAGGGACAGCATGACCATGATGAGGGCCACCGTGCCTCCCAGAAGGGCGGTGGCGTCCCCGCCCCGGAGCTTGAACTTCAGCATCGCGGCGAT
>CAZGUL010000102.1:0-8429 GCA_964529055.1 uncultured Spirochaetaceae bacterium | reverse complement strand
TGTTCTGATCGTTGTAATAGTCCGCATGATAAATCAGGTGCACGTCGGATCCGATGATGGTCACATTCGCGTTGCTGAAAGTCATGTTCTGGTTCAGAACGTTTCTGACCATCTCGTTCTTTTTCACATAATTTCTGATGACGAAGTTTTCCTCGAAATAAAATCCGAACAGCGATACGAGAAGACCCATTACGACGAGAGGAAGAATGAATCTCTGGAGCGATATTCCCGCCCCGAATACGGCTATAAGTTCGTTTTTCGCGTAAAAATCCCCCAGACAGTAGGCGGTGCTGAAAAGCATCGATATGGGAAGGGAAAACGAAATGCATTTCGGTATGTATAAAATCTGGATCATCAGAATATCCCGGATCGGTACATCCTGGTTGAGGTAGCGCCACAAATTGGCGAAAAGATCGACAAGCTCGAGAAGCATGACGAAAAAGGCGATCGAAACTATGAAAACAGGCAGAAAGGAACGGACCACCATGTAATAAAGCGTTTTCATAGTGCAGCCCTCACGATGAAAGCGGCCCCGCCAAGAATCAGTATGACCAGGTTAGGCAGCCACATGGAGAGAAAAGGCGAAAATTCTGCCCTGATGCCCAGGGTCTGACCGGCCACCAGCATTCCCCAGTAAAAAATGGAAATGAAAAGCCCTATCCCGAATCCGACCGTTTTTCCGCTCCTGCGGGTAAAAAGCCCGACGGGAAAGGCGAAAACGATGAAGGTCAGGCAGCTGAAGGGAATGGAAAATTTTTTGTAGAATTCGATGAGATAAATTTGCAGCGAACGGTCCGAAACCCGTCTCTTCCGCGCGGCATAGACCTGCTCGAGAACGCGGTCCAGGCTGTTTCTGCCGTTATCGTAGGTGATGCGCCCCTCATAAAGCCGGTTGATAACCGAGTCGTAGGTAAGGCGGTATTCCATCTCCTGGATGAAAGCCCGTATTCTGTTCTCGTCCGATCGGAGCCGAAGGTCGCCGCGTTTCTTCCGGATCTCCCGATAAACATCGTAGGAACTCATTTCCCGGGGACCCGGGTTTCGGAACGCGGAAGAGATGTTTTTCAGAAGAATATTGTAGGACATGCGTTCCGTAAATGTGTAACTGTACCGCTGCTTTTCTTTTTTCCCCACTGAATGGACGGTGACGTCGTCGAGAACGAGGCTGATGACGCCTTCCATCGTTCTGTCTATGCGCGCTCTGCCGGCGGTGATGATTCGCTTGCCGCCATCGGGCTCCTTGTCAATGATAAGAATGCCGTCAACGGTCCTTGAATCGACTTTTCCCGTGGCGATTATGCTGTCCTGAAAATTCTTTACCGTATAGCTCTCCATTTCCAGTTCCGGGTGCGAATACAGGAGTTTTCGGTACAGCCGGCCGAAATTCAGGGTCCCCAGCGGCAGAAAATAATCGTTGACCACGAAAGACGCGGATGAGAAAACGACTCCGAGAACGATAAGCGGGAGAAAGACCCTCCGCAGAGGAATTCCCGACGCCTGGATCGCTATCATCTCATTGGCGGACGCGAGCTTTCCGACGGCCATGAGACATCCCACCAGGGACGCGAAAGGAAAGGACAGCGCGATAATCGCCGGAAGCGAGTAGATGATGATGAGAAAAACGTCCTGCAGGGGTACTTTTTTCGCGAGGATTTCCTCAGCCAGCAGCAGGATCTGATTTATGAAAAAAATGAAGAAGAAGAAAAGGAATGCGACGAAGGTGGAGAACAGAAATTCTTTCCCCACATAAACGCTTATCCGGGAATAGGATCTTTTCACCCTGTGGAACCAAAGCCTCCCGCTCCCCGCTCGGTTTCCGAAAGGGCCGGAGCGGGCGAAAATTCGCCGCGAAGGACCTCGGCGAATACTATCTGCGCGATCCGGTCTCCCGGCTTGATGACGAAAGGGTCCTTCCCGTGGTTTATCAGGATGACCTGTATCTCACCTCTGTAGTCCGAATCGATGGTTCCCGGCGCGTTCAGAATGGTGACGCCCTTTTTGACGGCCAGACCGGAACGCGGCCTCACCTGACCTTCGACTCCCGGAGGGATCTGGAGTTTCAGCCCCGTGGGAACAAGCTTCCATTCGCCGGGACCAATGACCGTTTCCACCGCGGATTTCAGATCCGCCCCCGCCGCATTTGCCGTTTCGTAACGGGGAATCCTGTCGATTTCGCACAGGCAGGGAACGGCGACCTTTTTCATTGCCATCTCCGAAAAAGGCCCGGCCTTTCACATGGCCGGGCCGCATATCACGTATTGGTCTCGGGTTTCTGAGCATCGTACAGGAGGGAAAGATTCACCCTTCCCATTTTGTCGATCTCGATGATCTTCACCTGCACTTCCTGGTTCAGGCTCAGCACGTCGGAAACGGAATTGATCCGACGGTTGGCCATCTTGGAAATATGACAGAGACCTTCCTTTCCGGGAAGGAATTCGATGAAGGCGCCGAAGTCCATGATTCTCCGGACGACCCCGGAATAGATCTTCCCGACCTCGGGTTCCTCCATCATCCGCAGCAGGCTGTTTCGGGCTCCCTCTCCCCCGGCCTTGGCGTTGCTGTAAATCGTCACGGTGCCGTCGTTTTCAACGTTTATCCGAACCTCGTGTTTTTCCGAAAGGCCTTTTATCGTTTTTCCTCCGGGACCGATGAGAAGCCCGATTTTCTCCGGGTCGATCTTCATGTTGATGATCCGGGGGGCATATTCCGACAGCTCGCCCCGGGGTTCACCGATGGACTTGTTCATGATGCCGAGAATGTGCATCCGGCCCGCCTTCGCCTGCTCGAGGGCTTTTTGCATGAGCTCCGGACTCACACCGGAAATCTTGATGTCCATCTGAAAGCCGGTGATGCCCTTCTCCGTTCCGGCGACCTTGAAGTCCATGTCGCCCAGGTGATCCTCTTCTCCTAGAATGTCGCTGAGAACGATGGTTTTGTCGCCTTCCTGCACGAGACCCATCGCGATTCCCGCCACGGGTTTCCGGAGAGGAACTCCGGCGTTGAGGAGCGACAGGGTGCCGCCGCAAACCGTTGCCATGGAAGACGAGCCGTTGGATTCGAGCACCTCGGATACGACCCGAATTGTGTACGGAAAGGACGCCTTTTCCGGAAGGACCGCGTCGAGGGCCCGGTAAGCCAGGTGCCCGTGACCGATTTCGCGCCGGCCTGTGGACAGCCTTCCCGTTTCGCCCACGGAAAACGGCGGAAAGTTGTAATGGAGCATGAAGTTTTCGCGCTTGTCGCCTTCGATGTCGTCCATGATCTGCTCGTCGAAAACGGTTCCCAGCGTGGTTACGGCAAGGGCCTGGGTCTCACCGCGGGTAAAAAGCGCGGACCCGTGGGTGCGGGGCAGAACGTCGATTTCACAGGTGATGGGACGGATATCCGCGGGGCCGCGGCCGTCGGTCCGCACTCCTTTTTCGATGATGGATTTCCTGACCACGGACGTTTCCATTTCTTCAATAAGCGCGTCGAAGGTCTTCTTGTGCGTATCCGGAATCGTTTCCTGGAATTTCGCCAGCGTCTCTTGCTTGAGGGCCTTTATCGCCGCGGAACGGACATGCTTGCCCTTTACGAAGCACGCTTCCTCCATTTTCGGATATGCGAAGCTCCAGATGGCGTCCCGGTTCTCCAGCACGAGCTCGGATTCGGCGCTGATCGGCAGTTTTTCCTTTCCCGCGAGTCTGCGCAGTTCGATCTGGATTTTGCAGAGCTCGGTTATCGTCTCCCTCGCCTTGTTCAGCGCCGCGAGAAGAGTTTCTTCAGGCACCTCGTTCCCGCCGCCTTCAACCATGGTGATGCCGTCCAGGGTTCCGGCGACGACGATGTCCAGGTCCGAAACGGCGATCTGTTCGAACGTGGGATTGACGACCAGATTGTTGTCCACATAGCATACCCGCACGGCGGCGACCGGTCCGGCGAAGGGAATCTCGGAAATCACGACAGCCGCGGACGAGGCTATCATCGCCAGGATGTCCGGCGGGTTCTGCTGATCGGTGGAAACCGTCGTCGGAACGATCTGGATTTCCCTGTTGAATTTCTTGTCGAAAAGCGGCCGCATCGGCCTGTCTATGAGACGGGATACGAGGATTTCCTTGTCCCGCGGGCGGCCTTCCCTTTTGAGGAATCCGCCGGGTATTTTGCCGGCCGCATAGAATTTTTCGTTGTATTCCACGGAAAGGGGAACGTAATCCAGTTCCGCCCCTTCTTTTTCCTCGCAGCAGACGGTGGCAAGCACGGCGGAACCGCCGTAGGTCGCAAAAACCGCGCCGTTCGCCTGCTTTGCCATCCTTCCCGTCTCAAGGACGAGGTCCCCGTCTCCGATCCTGTATTTAACCTGATGTACCATTTATATTCCTTTTTTACTTGCGCAGATTGAGCTGTTCCAGAAGAGCCCGATATTTATCCAGGTCCACCCTGCGGAGATACTTGAGAAGACTCCTGCGGGCGCCGACCATTTTCAGCAAACCCCTCCGGGAGGAGTGGTCCTTCTTGTGAATTTTCAGGTGTCCCGTGAGTTCTTCGATTCTCTTTGTCAGAAGCGCGATCTGAACATCGGTGCGTCCCGTGTCTTTTTCATTCGCACCGAAATCTTTTACAATCTTGAGCGTGTCTTCCTTCTTCAACGGCATGATCTTCTCCTTTAACCGTATTATACAAAAGTTATGGCTTCCACTTTGCCATTATAATGCCATGAAATGGTGTTTTCGTCGATATCCACCGACCCTTCTTTTGGAATTCCTGCGGCGTTTTCGAAAATTACAGCGTATTTTCCTTTTTCCGGCGCCACCTGGAACAGCCCGGCCTTTTTCAGCGTCTTTTTCAGTCCCGCCCCTTCCGGAATCCCGGAAGAAAGATCAAGTTTATACCGATGACCGAGCATTTTCTCCGCGGAACCGAGGTCTCCGTTCATCACGAAGTTCCGTATTCGCGTGCTGCTTATCCTTTCTCCGTCCTCGAAAACGGGCGGCACGATCTCGACGTGAACCCCTTCCCTTTTCAGAAGCTCCTTCGCGGTCCCGGCGTTCGTATCCATGTCCCGGCCGCAGTGAAAGTCCTCGCCCACGGCGATGTATGATAACGCGCAATGTCTGCGGATCAGGGAAAGAAAATCAGCGCCTCTCAGTTTACTAAAATCCTGTGAAAAGTCAATAATGATGGTCGTGGCGATCCCCAGCGTCTCAAGTTTTTCGAGCTTGTGCCCCAGGGACATAAGATCTCCGGGATAGGATTCCGGATGCAGCGAACGACTCGGGTTTGACCGGAACGTCACGATCCATGGAGCGGCGGCCGCGTTGTCCAGGATCCGCGTGACCAGAGCGAGGTGCCCCTTGTGCACTCCGTCGAACACCCCGATGCTCATTCCCACGGGTGTTCTCTCGTCTTTTCGGGAGCCGATGAATTCCTCCCAGCTGCGCACCGTCATCATGCTCATGCCGCCACGAACCGATAGGAAAAGCCATCCTCCCCGTAGGAGATGAACGCCACCAGAACTTCCTCTTCCGAAAAGACGAGATAGGAGCCGTGTTCCCGGGGGGGATCGCGAAAGAAGGCGGCGTTTATTTCCTTGCCCAGCGAAATATCCCGGAGACTCGGTTCCCTGACCGACAGGATTCTGCCGTCGAACATTGTTCTGAGCGCCGAGAGGCCGCGTCGAAACGCTTCCCCGGGGACCAGATCGCAGGGCGCGGCCGCATCATCGAGCCTGAAGGGTCCGACCTCCGTGCGGCGCAGGGAAACCACACTGGCGCAGCTCCCGCACGCTTCGCCGAAGTCCCGGGCGAGGGAACGGATGTACGTGCCCTTTCCGCACCGTACATGGACGCTCAGGCGGGGCGGATCCCACTCCAGCAGGTTGAAATCGTGAATTATGACCTCCCGTGCGGGAAGCTCCACGTTTTCACCCCGCAGGGCCCGTGCGTAGGCCCGTTCGCCCGCGACATGAACCGCGGAAAAAGCCGGCGGCTTCTGGACGATCCTTCCCGTGAAAAGACTTCTCTTTTCGGCGAGGACCTTGTCGTCTGGAACGGGACCGGTTTTGACGACTTCCCCCTCGGGATCGAGGGTCGTCGTTTCCCTGCCGAACTCGAAAACCGCGTAATACGTCTTGTCGAGATCCGTAATGTACGGCGCCAGGCGGGTGAATCTGCCCGTCAGCACCACGAGAAGACCTTCGGCGAATTTATCCAGGGTTCCGGTATGGCCGACCTTTTTCGTATTCAGAATGCGCTTGACGCCGTTCAAGGCCGTGAAAGAAGTCGTTCCCGCAGGTTTGTTCAAAAGGATGAGACCGTCCGCGCAGGACATCAGGACAAAGCGTCCTTTATCTTTTCGGTTACGATAAAGCCTTCCTCGATGGCGTGGTCGGAAATGAATGTGAGTTTCGGCGTCGTGCGGAGCTTTATCCGTCTCCCCACGACGCCCTGTATGAAACCCGCCGCGTGGTTGAGACCGTCCACGGCGGACTGAAGCTTCCGGTGGTCCTCGAACGAGGAAATGAAGACCTTGGCGTAGGAAAGGTCTTTGGAAACATCGATGTTGGAAATCGACACCATGGTCGTCACGCGCGGGTCCTTGATTTCCCCCTTCATGATCATGCCGCCGAGCTGCTCACGCAGAAGATGGGCGACCCGCTTCAGACGATGGTTATCCATTGAGCGACTCGCCGAGCTTTTTCGCTATTTCCTTCATCTCGAATACTTCGAACTGGTCACCGACCTTGATGTCGTTGAAGTTCTCTATGCCGATGCCGCACTCGAATCCCGAATCGACTTCGCGGGCGTCGTCCTTGAATCTTTTAAGCGATGTGATCTTGCCGGAAGCGACGACAATGCCTTCCCGAATCACATGCACCTGGGCGTTGCGTTTCACCTTGCCGGAAAGAACATAGCACCCCGCGATCACGCCGATTTTCGGCACCTTGAAGGTTTCCCGGACTTCCACAAGTCCGATGGTCTCCTCTTTGATCTCCGGCGCCAGCAGGCCTTCCATGGCCGTCCGGATGTCTTCCACCGCGTCGTAGATGATGTTGTATTTGCGGATCTCAACCTTTTCGATGTCGGCGAGCTGCTGGGCCTTCGGCGTCGGCCGCACGTGAAAACCGATGATGATGGCGTTCGACGCGCTCGCGAGGCGGACGTCGCCCTCATTTATGGCCCCCGCGAGGGCCTGGATGACGGTGAGCTTGATTTCCGCGGTGGACAGTTTTTCCAGACTGGTCTTCAGGGCTTCCACCGATCCGTGAACGTCGCCCTTGATGACGACCTTGAGTTCCTGAACCGCGCCCTCCTGGATGCTGTCGTACAGGTTGTCCAGGGTGATCTTTTTGAGGTTCCGTGATTCTTCCTGCTTCCGCAGCTCCTGGCGCTTGTCACCGATCTGACGGGCAATCTTCTCCGTTTCCGTTACATGGAAAGGGTCTCCGGAATTCGGGATGCCCGTAAAACCGAGGATTTCCACCGGCATCGACGGGGTGGCCTCCTCAAGCCTCTCTCCCTTGTCGTTGAACATGGCCCTGACTTTTCCGGGATAGATGCCCGCGACGAAAGTGTCTCCGATCTTCAGGGTCCCCCTCTCTATCAGGGCGGTGGCGATGATGCCTCGGCCGTGATCGATTTTCGACTCGATTATCTTGCCTTCCGCGTTGCAGCAGTAGCTCGCCTTGAGGTCCAAAATCTCGGCCTCGAGAAGAATGGTTTCCAGAAGCTCCTCGATGCCTGTTTTCTTCAACGCCGAAATCTGCGCGTACAGCGTCTTTCCGCCCCAATCCTCGGGGATGAGATCGTAATCGGACAGCTGCTGCTTGACCCTGTCGGGATTGGCCTCGGGAAGATCGATTTTGTTTATCGCAACGATGATGGGAACCTTCGCTTCCTTGGCATGATTTATCGCCTCGATTGTCTGCGGCATGACGCCGTCGTTGGCCGCTACGACAAGAATCACGATATCGGTTATCTGCGCGCCGCGGGCCCGCATCATCGTGAAAGCTTCATGACCCGGGGTGTCGAGGAAGGTGATCCGTCCCTGGGGAAGAACGACCGTGTACGCGCCGATATGCTGGGTTATCCCACCGAATTCACCCGCCGCGACGTCAGAGGTCCGTATCGCGTCGAGAAGCTTGGTTTTGCCGTGATCGACGTGGCCCATGATTGTAACGATGGGCGGGCGGGGTTTCAGGTCTTCTTCCCTGTCCGCCGCCGATTCGATGATGGTTTCGTCATAAAGCGAAACGATCTTTACCTTGCAGTCGTATTCCTGGGCCAGAATGGAGGCGGTTTCCGCGTCTATCTGCTGGTTAATGGTCACCATCATCCCGAGGGACATGAGTTTTCCGATAAGTTCCGAGGCCTTCAGATTCATTTTGCGGGCCAGCTCGGAAACGGTGATGACCTCCATGATGTCGATCTGCTTCGGGACAGGATTCAGGCGGG
>CAZGUL010000101.1:8013-8540 GCA_964529055.1 uncultured Spirochaetaceae bacterium | reverse complement strand
GGCACCGTCGGACGACCTGTTCGAGGGCCCCCTCCACCCCTACACCCGGGCCCTCATCGCTTCGGTGCCCCGGCCGGATCCGCGGAACAAACGGGAAAAGGCGCCGCTCACCGGCGACGTTCCGAGCCCGATCAACCTGCCCCCGGGCTGCCGGTTCAGCACCCGCTGCCCCCTGGCCATTTCGCGGTGCAGGGAGGCCGAACCCGCCCTGGAGGAGATACGGCCCGGGCATTTCGCCGCGTGCTTCCGCGCGCGGGAGTAGGGCGCGGCGGAGGACGGTCAGGATTGTTCTAAATTAACTTCAATCCAAATTCTTCATATCCCCGGATATTCCCATCCACCGTTATCAGGACAAGATCGTTTCGGATACATTGCCAGACTAATAATCGATCGAAGGGATCCTTGTGTGAGGCGATGGAGGGGAGACGATAAGAACTAACAATATCGTCCTCCGTTATATCAAATATTTGAAATCCGGCATTCTTCGTTTCTTCCAGGAGTTCTTCCGGGGTTGTTCCCCGCAATTC
>CAZGUL010000101.1:0-8003 GCA_964529055.1 uncultured Spirochaetaceae bacterium | reverse complement strand
AATATTTAAACGCGATTTCCCAATAGCTTATCTTGCTGACATATTTGATTTTGTCGGTATCTTCGAGTATTTTAAGGGTTTTTTTCCCGATTTTTTTCGGATCGAGCATGCTCCAGAGCAGGTAATGGGTATCGAGTAAATAGTTCAATTATCCAATAACTCCTCGGCGGTCATCTTGAAATCGTCATGTATTTTATATTTTACCTTGTTTTCCAACAGTCCTAATTTGATTTTATTTCTTTCTTTATATTCTTGATAGGGTATTATCACGGCAATGTTTTCCTTGTTTTTCCCATAGGAGATAATAACTTCTTCTCCCTGTTTGACTATTTCAAGAATTTTCGAGAATTGCGCCTTGAACTCGCCGACCGGAAGGATTTTCATGAATCAAACATAGTAATTATATTTCTACTTGTCAAGTTGTCACGATAAAAAACTCGCCGGTGCGGGGTGCCGCCGACTCGCTTTGGCAAGCCCGGATGTATCCGACGGTCCGGGTTGCGAACATCCCGGTGGGCGTGGTATATTCACCGCGATGTAAGGCGGTCGGCGGCCGGGCGAATGTCTTTTCCCCGGAGCGGCCGCTTTTGACGGAGGGTGCGGACCCATGCGGATAGCCGTGACCGGAATCGGAATCGTATCGTCCATCGGATGCACGAAGGATGTCTTCTGGAAAAATCTCGTCGCGGGGGTCTCCGGCGCGGGGGAAATCACCGCCTTCGACGCATCCGGCTTCGACAGCCGCATCGCCTGCGAGGCCCGGGACTTCCATCCCGAGACGCGCATCGAAAAGAGACGCATCCGGAACATGGCGCGATTTTCGCAGATGGCATCCTTCGCGGCCCTCGATGCGGTCGGGGATTCGGGACTCGACCTGTCCTCCCTGGACCCGGTCCGCGTCGGCTGCGTTATCGGGGCGGCGGGCGGAGACTATGAGGTCCTCGAAGCCCAGCATGCGCGGCTCCTCGAGAAGGGCCCGGGGCACGGAAACCCCCTGGCCGTGCCGAAGATCATCCCCAACATGGCGTCGAGCAACGCCGCGATAGAACTCGGCGTCCGGGGACCCTCCACGGCGGTCCTTTCCGCCTGCGCCACGGGGGCGCATTCGATCGGCGCCGCGATGGACCTCCTGTGCCTCGGGCACGCGGATGTGATGATCGCCGGCGGGGCCGAGGCCGCCATCAGTCCGCTGACGGTTGATTCCTACGCCTGCATGCGGGTTCTTTCCCGCAGGAACGACGAACCGAAAAAGGCTTCGCGGCCCTTCGACCGCGACAGGGACGGTTTCGTCATCGGCGAGGGCGCCGGGGTCCTGGTGCTGGAAAACCTCGAAGCGGCGAAGAAACGGGGCGCGAGAATTTACGCCGAACTTGCGGGATACGGATCGACCTGCGACGGCTACAGCATCGCCATACCGGAACCGGAGGGCGTCTGGGCGGCGAAGGCTATGGAAATCGCGATACGGAGATCGGGCTTGGGCCCGGAAAAAATCGGCTACATAAACGCCCACGGCACCAGCACCCCGGCGAACGACAAAACCGAGACCCTGGCTATCAAACGGGTTTTCGGTAACTCGGGCGTTCCCCCCGTGAGTTCGAACAAATCGATGATCGGCCATACCCTCGGGGCGGCGGGGGCCGTCGAGGCGGCGGCGACGGCCTTGTCGGTGTATCACGGCATTCTCCCGCCGACGATCAACCTGGAAAATCCGGACCCGGACTGCGATCTGGATTACATTCCCGGCGAAGCGCGGGAACGAAAAATCGACGCGGCGATATCCAACTCCTTCGGTTTCGGCGGGCACAACTGCGTGCTCTGCTTCGGGCGCGTGTGAGTACGACGACCCACAGGATCATCCCCGGATCTTCCGTTTCCCTGGCCCCCATTCCCGACGGGTCGGTCGATCTTGTCGTAACCTCGCCGCCGTACCCGATGATCCGGATGTGGGACGCCCCGTTCTCGGCGGCGGACCCGGACATCGGCCGGGCCCTGGCCGCCGGGGACGGAAACCGGGCCTTCGATCTGATGCACCGCCAGCTGGAGCCGGTCTGGCGGGAATGCGGGCGGGTCGTCGGGGACGGAGGTTTCGTCTGCCTCAACATCGGGGACGCCACGCGGACCCTGGGCGGGGATTTCCGGCTGTACAGCAGCCACACGCGGATAACCGAAACTTTGACGGCCGCCGGTTTCTCCGCGCTTCCCCTCATCCTGTGGCGCAAGACGACGAACGCCCCGAACAAATTCATGGGGTCCGGCATGCTTCCCGCGGGGGCCTACCCCACGCTGGAACACGAATACATCCTGATATTCCGCAAGGGCGGAAAACGCTCATTCCGCACCGACGCCGAAAAGCAACGCCGCCGGGAGAGCGCCTTTTTCTGGGAGGAGCGGAACCTCTGGTTTTCCGACCTCTGGGACCTGGGGGGCCGCCGGCAGACGGGCGGAACGAACGGGACCCGGGAAAGAAGCGCCGCCTTTCCGCTGGAGCTCGCGTACCGGCTGGTCCTCATGTTTTCCGTCCGCGGCGACCTGGTGCTGGACCCGTTTCTCGGGACAGGCACGACGACGATCGCCGCGGCCGCGGCGGGACGCTGCAGCGCGGGCCGCGAGATTGATCCGGTCCTGTGCGAAGCCGTTCCCGGCCGCGTCCTGGAGAGCGTTCCGGAGATGAACACCCTGGTCCTCGGCAGGCTCGAGCGGCACCGGGCTTTCGTCCGGGAAGCGGAGGAGCGGGGACGGGAGCTCCGGCACGTCAACGCCCGCCACGGTTTAAAGGTGGTCAGCTCCCAGGAAACGGACCTCCTTTTGGAAACCGTTTCGGCGATCCGGCGGACCGGACCCCTCACCCTCGAAGCGGAGTACGAGCCCGCCTTTCCTTCCGGCCGCCCTTGACCTTTCCGGAGGACGGGACGAAACTGGAAGACATGAACGCACAAACATCAAGCGGAGAGAACATGCAGGTACCGGCCGACATGATTCCCGACATACGCACGGACCACGCCGGAGAAAGCGGAGCGGTGTCCATCTACAACGCCATGCTCCGGTACTGCCGGGATGAAGAGGTCAGGGACTTCGCCAGGCGTCACCTGGGATCGGAAGAAAAACACCTGGCCGGGTTCGGGAACCTTCTCCGCCCGGAAGAGAAGAGCCGCATCGTCTTCCTGTGGAAGCTCGCCGGCCGCGCCTCCATCGCGCTCCTTTCCCTCTTCGGTCCGCGGGCGATTTACGCCGCCGTCGAGGCCGTCGAGGACGGGGTGGACCGCCACTTCGGAAAGCAGCTCGACAAGCTCGCGGGAAGGGCTGAGCACGGGGACCTTCGCGCGCTGATAGGTGAATTCCAGGCCGACGAGCGCCGTCACCGGGACGAGGCGGCGGAAAAAATGGGGACCCCCGGCGCGGGCCTGCGGCTGATAAAGCTCCTGGCGCGGACGAGTTCGGCCTTCGCCGTCGCGGTTACGCGGCTCGTCTGACGCCCGCCGTACGTTCCGTGTTCTCGTCTTGCGGAGAATCGCCCGTTGCGGTAAGGTTCTTCACGTATGACATGCGAGGAAACCGCCGCGCGGGCCAGGAGGGCGGCAGCCGTCCTGGGCTCACTTTCCGGCGACAAAAAGAACGAAGCGCTAGAAGCGGTCCGCCGCGCCCTGCTCGGGTCGGCGGAGACGATCGTCGGGGCCAATCTCCGGGATATGGCCCGGGCCGAAAATGACGGATTGCCCGCGCCCCTCTTGAAACGTCTCAAATTCGACGAAGCGAAACTCCGGGAAACCTGCGCGGGCATCGAAAGCCTGATGAAGCTGCCCGATCCGGCGGGGCGGGTCCTTTCCGCCCGGGAACTGGACGCGGGTCTGGAACTCTACCAGGTCACCTGCCCCCTGGGTGTCGTGGGAATCATCTTCGAGTCCCGGCCCGACGCGCTGGTCCAGATATCCTCCCTGTGCCTGAAAAGCGGCAACGCGGTGCTGCTGAAGGGCGGCCGGGAGGCGGCGGAAACGAACCGGGCCCTCCACGCGGTCATCGAGGACGCGTCGGTCCGGGCGGGGCTCCCCCCGGGCTGGATCGGTCTCCTGGAAACCCGGGAGGATGTGGCCGAGATGCTCGCGCTGGACGGTCTCATCGACCTCATCGTGCCCCGGGGCTCCAACGAATTCGTCCGCCACATCATGAAGAATACGACGATCCCCGTCATGGGCCACGCCGACGGGGTCTGCCACATCTACGTCGACGACGAGGCCGACCCGGAGATGGCGGAGCGCGTGACGGTGGACGCGAAAACCCAGTACGTCGCCGTGTGCAACGCGGTGGAAACCCTGCTCGTTCACCGGGGCCTCGCCGGCGTTTTCCTGCCCCGGCTGAAGGCCGCGATGGAAGCGAAGGGGGTGGAACTCCGGGGCTGCGTGGAGACCCGGAAAATCATTTCCTGCGCGCCGGCTGGCGACGCGGACTGGAAGACCGAGTACCTGGATTACATTCTTTCCGTCAAGGTCGTGGATTCGCTGGAGGCGGCGGTGGAGCACATCAACACCTACGGCTCCCGCCACACCGACGGCATCGTGACGGGAAACCCCGGGAATGCCCTGAAGTTCATGGACATGGTCGACTCGGCGGACGTTTTCTGGAACGCGTCCACCCGGTTTTCCGACGGGTACCGCTACGGCCTGGGCGCCGAGGTCGGCATCTCCACCGGCAAGCTCCACGCCCGGGGCCCCGTCGGACTGGAGGGCCTTGTCGTTTATAAATGGCGGCTGTACGGGTCCGGCCAGATCGTCGCGGATTACGCGGCGGGAGGAAAAAGCTTCACCCACCGGGAAATCCCGAAAAAACTGCCGTTTTCCGGGTAAGGACGGGTCATGCGCAATTTCGCCAACGCCCGGCGTATCGTCATCAAGATAGGCACGAACCTTCTTTCGAAAAACCACGCCGTGGACACCGATTATCTCCGGACCATGGCAGGGCAGATCGCGGAGATCCGGCAGCGGGGCAAGAAGGTCCTCGTCGTCACCTCCGGCGCCATCGGGATGGGCGCGGGCGAGCTGGGTTTCCGGGAGAAGATCACAAGCGTCAAGATGCGGCAGGCCTGCGCCGCCATCGGCCAGCCCCTTCTGATGAAGGAATACAAGGACGCGTTCCGGGGATTCGGAATCACCATCGCCCAGATCCTGCTGACCCGGGAAGTCCTGAACAACCGCCGGAGCTACCTGAACCTCCGGAACAGCGTGGAAACACTGCTCGACCTGGGAGTCATTCCGATTTTCAACGAAAACGACAGCATTTCCACCGCCGAAATCGGCAACGCCTTCGGCGACAACGACCGGCTCTCGGCCCTGGTGGCCAGCAAGGTCGACGCGGACCTTTTGATCCTGCTCACGGACATCGACGCCCTTTACACCGCCAATCCGAAGGAACACCCGGACGCCGAGCCGATCCCTACCGTCGAAAAGGTCACGGAGGAAATTCTGGCCTGCGCCGGCGCGGCGGGCAGCACCTTTTCCACCGGGGGGATGAAGACCAAGGTCCTGGCCGCCCAGATCGCCGGGAGGGCCGGCTGCCGGATGGTGCTCGCCCACGGCAAGCAGGAGAGGGTGCTGGAAAGGATTCTCGCGGGCGAGCCGATCGGCACGATTTTTCTCGCCGGCGAAAAGCTCGCGAACCGGCAAAGGTGGATCCTGAACAGCACCCCGCAAGGACGGATCGTCGTGGACGACGGGGCGGTGGGGGCGATGCGGAAACATAAAAGCCTGCTGCCGTCGGGGGTCCACGAAGTCCACGGGGTTTTCGCCGCCGGGGACGTGGTGGCGGTGAACGACGTGGCCAAAATCGTGACCGGCCTCAACAGCACGGAAATCAAGAGTCTTCTGGGCAGGCACTCCTCGGAGATCCGCAAACTCCTGGGGGAGGAAAAGCGCGACGTCGTCGCCCGGCCGGAGGACATCGTCTTTCTGGACTGACGATGATTCTGATCCATCCGCCCGCGGCCAAACCCTGCGAACCTCCCGCGGGAATCGCGCGCCTTCTGGGCGCCCTCCGGGCAAGGGGAATCCCGTGCCGCGGTGTCGACCTCAATCTGGAAGTGATGCTCGGCATCCTCGCGTCCTCCGTCCCCCGGGAGGGCGACTCCACGTGGACCGCCCGGGCGCGCAGGGGTATCGGGCGCAACGCCGCCTTTCTCGGAACCCCCGACGGTTATGCCGACGCCGCCCGGTACCGCCGCGCCGTGGAGGACCTGAACCGGGTCCTTGCCGTCGCGGCGGCCGAACGGGGGGCCCGTCTGTCGTTCAGCGACTACGAGGAAGCCTCCCGCTCCCCCGTCCGGAGCTGCGACCTGGTCGACGCTTTCCGGAAGCCGGAGGAAAGCCCCCTCTATCCGTGGTTCGCGCCCGTCCTGGAGCGGATCGTCCGGGAGGAACGGCCGGCCGCGGCGGGAATTTCCCTTTCGTTTCTGAGCCAGGCCCTGCCCGCGTTCGCCGCCGCCGGCCTTCTGCGGCGATTGAAGCCGGAGTTGAAGCTCGTCCTGGGAGGCAGCCTCCTGACGTCGTGGATGCGTTCTCCCGGTTTCGGCCGGCCTTTCGCCGGGACCTTCGACCATTTCGTCGCCGGGCCGGGAGAGGAAGCGCTTCTGGAAATCGCCGGGGCTCCCCGCCCCGCGGGATCCCGGGCCCCGCACTTATCGGAGGCGGGTTCCGTGCCGGCGCAGGCAGACACCGCCATGCCGGCGCCGGATTACCGGGATTTCGCGGGTCTTCCGTATTTCGCGCCGGGCCTTATCCTTCCCTACGCCGCGTCCTCCGGCTGTTCCTGGAGGCGGTGCAGATTCTGCCCGGAGGCGGCCGAGGGTTCGCCGTACCGGCCCCTTCCTCCGTCCCCCGCGGCGGGGCAGGCCGGGGCACTGGCGGAACGTCTGGGGCCCTCCCTCCTCCATTTCCTGGACAACGAAATGAGCCCGGCCTTTCTTCGGGCCCTCGCGGCGGACCCGCCGGGTGTTCCCTGGTACGGTTTCGCCCGGGCAAGCAGGGACCTGGAGGACCCGGATTTCTGCCGGGCCCTGCGCGCCTCAGGCTGCGTCATGCTGAAGATCGGCCTGGAATCGGGGGACCCCGGCGTGCTGGAGTCCCTGGACAAGGGGTTGACGGTGGAAGGCTCCTCCCGGGTCCTGAAAAGCCTGAAGGCCGCCGGAATCGCCGCGTACGTCTACCTCCTGTTCGGGACCCCCTCCGAGGGACCCGAGGAAGCGGAAAGGACTCTGGATTTCGTCGTCCGCCACGCGGACGCCGTCGCCTTCCTCAACCTGGCGATCTTCAACCTCCCCGCCGGAAGCGCCATGGCCGGGGGTCTGAAAACGTCGGCCTTCTCGCCGGGGGACCTGCCCCTGTACCTCGAATTCGTTCACCCCCGGGGCTGGAACCGGAGGCGGGTGCGCGAATTCCTGGAGGGACGTTTCAGACGGCACCCTGCCATCGCCTCCATTCTCAGGGGGATGCCCCCGTATTTCGGCTCCAACCACGCCCCTTTTTTTACGGATGGGATGCGCGGGCTTTGATGTCCCGGCCTCGACACCCCGGCGCCGGTGGTTTATGATGTAGGGGAAAAGATAAAGGCGGAGGTGCAAGATGAAATACCGGTATCTCGGAAAATCCGGGCTTCTCGTTTCCCGGGTGTGCCTGGGAACGATGACTTTCGGCGCGGAACCCTGGGGCTGCGGCGAAAAGGACGCGCACAAGATCATCGCGAAGTTCCTGGACGCGGGCGGCAACTTCATAGACACGGCGGACGTCTACGCGGGGGGCAAGACCGAGGAAATCATCGGCACCTACATGTCCCATATGAACCGGGACGAAGTTATCGTCGCGTCGAAATGCTATTTCCCCATGGGGACCAAGCCGAATTTTCACGGTTCGTCACGAAAGCACATCATGGTCTCCTGCGAGAACAGCCTCCGGAGGCTCAAGACCGATTACATCGACGGAGAACTCGACGCTGAGACTACCGAGATGGTAGAACAGCACCTC
>CAZGUL010000100.1:0-8729 GCA_964529055.1 uncultured Spirochaetaceae bacterium | reverse complement strand
CCCCGCCAGGGCCAGGCCGGCAAATATGCCGAAGAATCCCACCAGGCCGAAAACCGTGATCTGGAGCTTCAGGATCGAATGTCCCGACTGCCGGATGGCTTTCGCGTTGCCGCCGATTCCGCGGATCAGGATGCCGAAATTCGTCTTGTTCACGACGACGAAACCCGCCGCCGCGAGAACAGCCAGATACAGCACGGGAACGGGAATCAGCGGAAGGCGCAGACCCATGATGTCCTGCAGGACCATCGGCACGTTGCCGCCCGGATGGGGCTGGATCGTTATGGCCAGGCCCGTCCAGACGAAGGACAGTCCGATGGTGACGACGATGGAGGGAAGCTTTTTCAGGTACAGGAAGGCCCCGACGACCATATACACCGCCAGGATCCCCGCCAGAAAAGCGATGCCCAGGGCCAGGTTCTTCGATATCACGGAGCCCGCGACGCAGGTCACCAGGCTCACCAGATTGCCCAACGAGAAATCGATTTCCCCGATGGTCATCGCGAACATCTGCGCCAGCGTCACCAGCGTGACGGGCACCGCCATGTTCAGGAGAAGCTGCAGCCCGCCGTAGCTGAGAACGCGGGGCCGCATCACCACGATGGGGATAAGCACCACGAGGATGGACACGATGGGCATCAAAAGGTCCCGGGATATCACCGGTTTGGTCCGCGCAGTTCCATTTTTCGGCTTCATAGCACTCCGTTTCCGCTCAAAACGACGATTTAAGAATCGCCTCTTCCGTCGCTTCCGCGCCGGAGAGTTCCGCCAGTATCCTTCCGCTCTTGAACACGTAGATCCGGTCGCAGTATTGGAGCTCGTCCATTTCCGTCGTGTACCAGACGAAGCTCCGTCCCTTGCAGCTCTCCTCGATGATGAGTTTGTAGATTTCCTCCTTCGTGCCGACGTCGACGCCGCGGGTCGGGTCGTCCATGAGAACCACCGGCGCCGAGGATTCCAGGCACCGGGCGAAGAGGACTTTCTGCTGGTTTCCGCCGCTCAGGGACAGGATGTTGTCGTTCATCGAGGCGGCCTTGATGTCGATGACGGCGCGCCATTTGTCGGCCACCCGGAATTCCTTCGCCGGATTGATCAGCAGAAGCCGCCTCATCCGGTCGTACACCTGAAGGGTGATGTTCTTGACGATGGACCAGAGCGGGAAGACCCCGTCGGTCTGCCTGTCTCCGGCGATGAAGGTGACCGGGCCGCGGACCTCGTAGTTCCTGCTCCGCCTGTAATCGAAAAGTTCCATCAGAAGCCGTGTCTGGCCGTGGCCGGCGAGTCCGGTGAGACCGACGATTTCGCCGGCGCCGACCCGGATCCTCCGGTCGCCGTCCGCGCCCTGTCCGGCTCCGTCCCTCGGAGCGACCACCTGGAAAGCCTCTTTTTCCTTTTCCCCGCAGGCAGCGGCGCCGGAAGCGGCCTTCGCCGTCTCCGCCCCGACGGGCCGGGCCCCCCCCATCATCTCGATTATCCGCTCCCGGGAAGCCTCGGGGGTTTGCATGATCCCGACGTTCCGCCCGTCCTTCATGACGACTATCCTGTTCGTGCAGGCCAGAACCTCGTCCAGAAGATGGGATATGTAAATGCAGGTCACCTGCTTTCCCTGCAGGGAATTCAGATAGCGGATGAGCTGGGCCGATGTCTGATGGTCCAGTGCGCTGGTGGGCTCGTCCAGGATGACGAGCCTGTGCGGGATGTCGGTGGACGTGAAAGCCTTCGCGATTTCGACGATCTGCTTCTGCCCCAGGGTGAGGCCCTCGATGACGTCGCCGGCGCGGATGCCGTGGCCGGGGAAGATGATGTCAAGGGTTTCCATGATTTTTTCTTCCGCGACCTTCTTCCAGCCGATCCCCTTCAGGGACGGATGAAAGACCCTCATGTTCTCCACGACCGACAAATTCGGAAAAAGACTCAGCTCCTGAAACACGGCCCGGATTCCCAGGCGGTTCGCGGCGTACACATCGTAATCCGGTCCCCGGGGGGCGCCGTCGACGAGAAGATCCCCGGAGGTCTGCCGGTACGTGCCGGTCAGGATGTTGACCATGGTGGACTTTCCCGCCCCGTTGTGGCCCACGACTCCCAGGCATTCCCCCTCGTACAGGGACAGGTCAACGTCCTTCAGGGCCTGGGAATGGAGAAAGAATTTATTGATCTTTTTCAGTTCTACAATGGTTTTCATCTGCATCTCTTCCGCCGACGGAATGATGAGGCCCCGCGCCCCGCGCGGGACCTCCGTAGAGTACGGGCCGCGACCTACTTCGGAAGCGGGTCCGCCGGAGCGGGCTTGCCCGCCTTCACGTTCACGATGAGTTCCTTCACCCAGGCCTGGGGGTAGTCGATGGTCGCGACGCCTCCCTTTTCGGTGCGGGCGAGGAAGTAATCGAGCTTGTCCTCGGGAATCGTGAGAGGAGGCAGCTTCATTTCCTTCGGAACGTCGGCTCCGTTCAGCACTTCCAGGGCGACCCAGAAGGCGATCTGCGCGACGCTCGGGGGGATGGTGCAGGAGGAGGTCTTGTAGCCGGACTTGTCCTTCATCTGCTTCCAGATTTCCAGCTCGTCCTGCCGGTTGCCCATGAATACGATCGGAATCGGGCGGCCGGAAGCCTCGAAGGCCTTCACCACTCCGTAGCCGTCTCCGCCCTGGGTCACGACGGCGTCGATTTTCGGCAGGGAGGGAAGGATGCCCGCCACTTCCTTCTGGGCAACCGACTGGGTCCAGTTGCCGTACACTTCGCCGACGATCTTGAATTTGGGATACTTCTTGATTCCCGCCATGATGCCCGCGTGGATCGCGTCATTGACGTAGGTTCCCGCAAGACCGCGGATTTCCAGAAGATTTCCGCCGTTGGGGAGCTGGGTGGCAAGATATTCAACTTCGGACAGGCCGTACCATTCGAAGTCCGTCAGCAGACGGTACGCCGAAAGCTCGGTGATCGCGTTGTCGAAGGAGATGACGGGGATGCCCGCGTCGATGGCCTTCTTCACCGCACCGTTCAGGGCCGTCGGGGACGCGGCGTTCAGGACGATGGCGTCGTAGCCTTCCAGAATCAGGTTCTGGATCTGGGCGGCCTGCTCGGCCGCGGAGCTTTCGTTGGTCGTGAAAGCCGGACCTTCGGCGATGAGACCGGCGGCCTTCGCCTTGTCGACGGCGCTCTTCCAGTCCTTCAGCATCTGCTGGCGCCACGAGTTCCCGGCATAGTCGTTGGAAAGGGCGATCCGCCACTTCTTCCCCGCCGGTTTCTGCTCGGCCTTGCCTCCGGCGAATGCGACTCCAGCCAGAAGCAGCAGCACGAGAACAACCGCAACGATTCTTTTCATGTGCAGTCCTCCTTGAAAGGTAAGATAACGTACCGTCAGTTTAGGAGCCCCGGAGGAGGAATTGAATGGAAAATCTTTCGATTCTTCGAATTATTTTTCACTATTCGCCGGTGAATTTACCCCGGAGATAGGCGGACGGCGAAAGCCCGTAGAGCCGGCGGAAGCACTTGCTGAAATAGTAGGCGTCCCCGTAGCCGACCCTCTCCGCCGCGTCCATGATCGCGATCTCCGGGTTCCGATCCATGAGCTCCTTTGCTTTTTTCAGCCGGAACTCGGTGATGTATTCGACCAGGGACAGACCCATGTCTTTTTTGAAAACCGTGCTGATGTAGCTCGGCGTCACGGAGCAGAATTCAGCGATCCTCTCCAGGGTCAGGGATTTCTTTCCGTAGTTGCGGTCGATGTACCTCTTCGCCTTGCGGACGAGGAGACGTGTCCGGGTGGCCCTGCCGGCCTCCGCCTTCCGGACGACGAACCTCGCGAGGCCGACGACCCATTCCTCCAGGTCCGCCAGGGTTCGCGGCCCGCGGATGGCGGAAAAAACATCGCCCTCCCCTCCCCAGAATTCGGCGACGGACAAGGAGTACTCGTCCAGAAATTCCCCGGCCGCCGAAACGAGCTCGAAGGCGGCGGTTTCGCAGTACCTGCGGGCAGGCTTCCTCCGGGCCAGCTCGCGGAAAACACCCCGTATCACCGCTTCCGCCGCCTCGGTGTCGGCGCCGCGGAACGAAAGAAGAAGCCCGTCCCGGTCGAAAGCCGCCCGGAAATCGAAGTTCGCTTCGTTTCCCGTATCCCAGGCATGAACATAAGTCCGGTTCGCCCCGCCGTAAAACATTCCGTCCAGGGCACGGCAGGCCTCCGCCCAGGAGCGGGGAAGGTCCGCGAATCCCGCCGCGATTCCGCCGATCCCCGCCGTCAGCACGGCGCCCCGCTCCGCGAGGAGGCGGCGAAGGTTACGGCACAGCTCGTAATACGCCTTGTCTTTCAGCCTCGAGGTGCTTTCGTCGTCGTTGGCCAGAAGCGCGAAGCCGCCCGAACCGTCCCGGAAAAGCTCGCCCGGAAAGGGCACCTCCGTCCCCGGAGCCCCCACCGTAGCCCCCCCCGGCGCCGGAAAGGGCACCTCCGTCCCCGGGGGATCGACAACGAGGCGTATGAGCACGAAGGACCGGGGACGGAGGCCGATCCGGAAAAGCTCGAAACGCTGCGGGATGTCGTTTTCCGGGACCGCGCCGCCCGCGGACAGCAGGGAGCGCAGGAAATTCTCTTTCAGTGCTCCGGCCCCCGCCTCGCCCCCCTCTGCCTCGGGACGTCCTTCGCCCGGATAGCGGCGGCTCTCCTCCGAGAGGATCGCCTCCTTCGCCGCAAGAAGGGCTTCCCGGAGTTCCTCGGTATTTATGGGCTTCAGGATGTACCTGATGACCCCCGTTCTGATTGCTCTTCGGGCGTAGCCGAAGTCCTCGTACCCCGTCAGAATGATGATCTTGATTTCCGGGTGGCGCAGCCTGACGGTCCCGGAAAGGTCCAGGCCGTTCACGAAAGGGATGTTGATGTCCACCACGAGAAGCCGGGGACGGAGGCTTTCAACGAGTGCCAGGGCCTGTTCCCCGTCCTCCGCCTCGCCGACAATCCGGAAACCGAGGAACTCCCAGTCCGCCGAGTTGCGAACCAGACTGCGGATCAGGTATTCGTCGTCCACGATGAGAACGGGAATCAGAAGGTCCATATTTTACTCCGATGCCGCGGGGAGAAGGATGTGGACCCGGGTAAAGTATCCCGTCCGGCTTTCGATTGAGAGCCCGTACCTCTCTCCGAAAAAGAGCTTGATCCTCTGGTCCACGCTGACGAGGCCGAATCCCCTCCGCGCACCGTTCCTCCCCCTTAAGACCTCGTCGACGGCCTCCGCTTCCATGCCCGCCCCGTTATCCGTGACGGTAAGGCGGATCTGATCCTCCCCCTCCATCCGGCCGATTATCCAGATCATGCCCCTGCGGCGCGTATTCTTCAGCCCGTGGTAGATCGCGTTTTCCACCAGCGGCTGGAGGGTCAGCTTGATGATGGCCCTGTCGAGGATCTCGTCGGCGACGAAAAATTTATAGGAGAATTTGTCCTGATAACGGATGTCCTGGATCCTCAGGTAGTGGCGCAGGGTGTTCACCTCGTCCCGGATTCTCACCACCGGTCGTCCGCCGCTCAAAACGCCCCTGTAGAACAGGGACAGGGACTTACCCAGGGTGTAGGCGTCGTCGCAGCGGCCCAGCTGCGACAGTGCGCAGAGGCTTTCCAGGGAATTGTACAGAAAGTGCGGATTTATCTGGGATTGCAGGGCCAGAAGCTCAAGCTCACGCTGCCGCTTCTGCTCCACGTACACCTGGTCCATCAGGCCCGAAATGCGGCCCACCATCTCGTTGAAGGTCCTGGAAAGCCTCCCCAGCTCGTCCCGGCCCCCCTCCGCCACCCGGATCTGCAGGTCACCATGTGCCGCCTCGATCATGGACTCGGAAAGCTCCACCACCGGTTTCGTGATGAAACGGGTGATCCACAGGGCGAAAAGGACTTCCAGCACGATGCAGAAGAATCCGATCAGGTAGATGGACAAGGTCATCCTGCGACCGTAATCCAGGAGCTCACCAAGGGGGACCATTCCGATGACGACCCAGCCGAGGCGCTCCAGATAATTGGAGATGACGATGAACTTTTCCCTGCCGAAGGTCTCGAGCCTCCCCTGGGTGTTCTCCCGTGTGGCCCAGTCCAGGTAGCGCCGGCGCAGGAACTCGTTGTACAGACCGTAGTCCTTCGTTTCCGGGAAGATCATCATCCCCTGCCGGTTCACGACGATGAAACGGCCCGTTTTGCCGTAGTCCAGATGGCTGTAGAGCCGGGAGAAAATGCTCTCATTCAGGTTGACCTCCAGGACGCCGACCACCTCTCCCAGGTTGCCCTGGCGGACCGTCCTCAGCATCGTCACCCCGGAGGTGGACGGGTTCTCCACCGAGTACATCACCGTTCCCGGATCGAGCCACAGGTTGCGGCCCGCATCGGTCACCATTTTCACGAGACCCTCGGAAAGATGCTTGCCGTCCGCGCTTAGCCGGTAATTGATGGCCCCCGATCCGAGGAGGGTCCCGTCCAGATGGTAAACCGATATGGCATCGACGAAATTCCGGAGGTACAGGATCTTTTCCAGGATCGTGCGGACAAGAAAATAATTGTCCAGCCCTTCCGGACCCGCGGAGGTCCTCGGCTTCGAAAGCATGTTCTGCACCACCGGGTCCCCGGCGACCCGGGCCGCGCCGGCCTCGATGTCATTCAGCACACTGTCCAGACTCTGCATGATGATGTCCAGGCTCTGCCGCGTGCTGCTGGTAATCCGCCGGATCATGATGTCCGATACGACCCTGTTCGCCACGAACGCGGAGGCAATGATGAGAAGTGTTATAATGATGAAATTCGGCAAATAGATTTTTTTGGAAAGCGAAAGGTCGGCGAACCATCTTTCCATCCCGCGGAGGAGAGGCTTCACCGGAAAATCTCCCGCAGGGCCGTGTCCGGCAGGTCCGTATCGACGAACACCGAATCGGGAAAATCGGGCTTCGCGTAAAGACCCGCGTCCCTGCCGGTGATGAGGCGGGGCTCGATCTTTACCCACTTTTCCACCGGCTCGCCCCGAAGCAGCTTCAGGGCCGTCCGAAGTACCGTTTTGCTCTGCCATGTGGGCGTGGAGATAACGGCGAAATCGAAGCCCGGGTGGGCGGCGCCGTAATTCAGGTACAGCTTGAAGATGCCGTTGTAGTCGTCGCCGGTGGCCGGAACCAGGGGCCGCCCCGCCTCGAGCAGGGCCTTCAGCGCGCCCGCGGTGACCTGGCCCCCGTCGGACAGGATGCCGTCGATCCGAGGGTGGCGGGCTATAAGTTCCGCCATGACCGCCCTGCCCCTCTCCTCCTGCCAGAAGGCGTCCCGGTAGGCCAGCACCTTGACCTCCGTCCCCGCCAACACCTCCTGGGAGCCCTCCAGAGCCGCGGCGGTGCCGGGATTCCCCGGTATGCCGCCGAGAACGACGATGTTTCCCCGCCCGCCGAGCCTGTCCGCAAGCCAGCGGGCCCACCTCCGTCCCCTTTCGCGCTCGTCGGGGCCCACATAGACGGTGTAACTGTCCGGATCGTCAAGCGGCAGGTTGAAGTGCAGGACCTTGATCCCCAGCGCGATGGCCCTTTTCAGTACCGGGGTGACGGCCTGGGAGGAGTTGGGAATCAGGATGATGGCGTCCACGCGCCGGGCGATCAGGGATTCCAGGTCCGCCACCTGCCTGTTGATGTCGCCCCGGCCGTCCAGCACGATGAGATCCAGGTCCTCGTGAAGCCGGGCCTCCTGCCGGAGGGAAGCGAGCATCTCCGCCCGCCATGAGTTGTCCGAGAAACCGTTGCTGAAGCCGATTACGTATTTTGCTTGTTTGGCCGCCGCGTCCTCCGCAGGGATATTTCCCGCTCCGCCTCCTCGGGAACACGCCGCGGGGAAAAGAAGCGCAGCCGCGAGCAGAAGGAGCAGAACCTCTGCACCTCGGGCGGCGGCAGAAGGAGTGATCGTGAAACGGCCGGGAGTCATACCTCCGATTATAAGCGGAGGCGTCCCGGCCTGTCAAAGCGGAAAGGCGGCCGGTCGGCCGATTATTTCCAGGCCAGGCTGAAGAAAATCTGGGCGGAACTGAAATCCTCGTCTTCAATGGTGCTGCCGGTCACCGCCAGGCCGAGGATGCCGGTGAAGCCCCGGAGTCGCCGGGCGAAGTCGTAGCCGAGGAAAAGGCGCACCCCGTTGCCCCAGTCGGAGGCATAGCTACCACCGGAACTGTCATCCCAAACCATACGTGCCGCCCCGAGGTCGGCGCCGAAAACGAGGCCCGTCGTGAACGGGTAGTGCCGGACACCTACGCCGTAGAGGTAAGTGTTGAATTGGACATAATCTCCTGCATAATCTAGCCTGTCCCCGACCCCGGATATGCTGAAGAGGACGTAGGTCTTCTGGGTGATCGCGAAACCCAAACCAAGGTCCAGGTAGATCGTGAATCTGTCGGCGCCCATGGCATCCACAAGATCGATCATCGCATCCAGATCCGGCGGATACTCGATCGACGCCGCCCCGAGTCCCACCTGAAACATGAAACCCCGCATTTCGTCGTACTGGGTCTGGCCGTAGGCCGCCGCCGAGAAAAGCGCCAGAGTGGCGACTATCACCAGTATTTTTCTCATATTTTTCACCCCCCTTTGTCGTTTATATTCTACTCGATAGGGTCGTAAAATGTCAAAAAGAATAAATAATTCTCAAATCCCGGCGACCAGGACTTCTGCCTCCGTCCCCAGAAAACTATGTTAAAAGCAGCGGCCCGCACAACACGGGCTCCAGCATCGCCAGAACCGCCG
>CAZGUL010000099.1:0-8751 GCA_964529055.1 uncultured Spirochaetaceae bacterium | reverse complement strand
AGCCCTTCGGCTCCCTGATGTCCTTTATCGCATTCATTCACCATAATTCTAATCCATGGCATGACCGCCATCAATACGCCCCCATGATGCCTTTCTTTCCTCCTCGTTGACTAACGGGTCCATTTTCCCTACCTTGAATCCATGGCGGAAAACATCCGGGACTCGGTGGAGAAGCTCATCGGCAATATCAAGAAGGTCATTTCCGTGGACACCCGGAAGCTGGAGTACATCATCGCCGCGAAGATCGCGGGCGGGCATGTGATCCTGGCGGACTTTCACGGAGTCGGGAAAACGTCGCTGGCCCGGGCTCTGGCGGGATCGATCCGCTGGCACCAGGAGGACCTCTACACCGAAAAGGTCAAGGTCGAGAAATTCAACCGCATCCAGTGCACGGTGGACCTTCTGCCCCAGGACATTCTCGGCTACAACCGCTTCGTCGGCACCGCGGGCGACATCGTCTTCAACAAGGGGCCGATTTTCGCGCACTTCGTGCTCTGCGACGAGATAAACCTGCTGACGCCGAAGACTCAAGGAAGCTTTCTTCAAGTGATGGAGGAGCAGTCGGTCACGATCGACGGCAAGACCTTCCCCCTTCCGGACCCGTTCTTCATCATCGCGACGATGAACCTGAAAGGCGTGCACCTCTTTCCGCTGCCCGCGCCGCAGCTCGACCGCTTCATGATCCGCCTGTCCCTGGGATACCCGTCACCGGAGGACGAGGAGGCCATCATCCGCCGCCATGGCCGCAACGACGGCTGGGCGGACTTCGGGCCGGTCGTCGACAGCGGCAGCCTGGTTGAATGGAAGAGGATGGTGGACGAAGTGACCCTGCATCCGGAGATCACGGAGTACATGGTGGCCTGCATCCGCCGCACCCGGAGCCACCCGGACATCGAAACAGGCGGAAGCCCCCGCTCGGGGGTCAAGATTTCCCGGCTGGTCCGGGCCCTGGCCCTGTGCCGGGGGCTGGACTACGTGCCGGTGGACTTCGTCAAGGAAACCTTCGTCCACGCCATGGCCCACAGGATCGCGACCCGCGACCCGTCGATTCCGGCGGAGGCGGTCCTGGAGGAGATCCTGGACCAGGTGCCCGTCGAGGGCTCTTCCCGGAGCCGCCGGGCATGACACATCGGGCTGAGCCGGCCCGCGGGGCGGCATGATCCGCGTTCCGCCCCTCGCCCCGGGCGGTTTCCTCTTCGTCGGGGGAGGCCTGTGGTTCCTGTTCCGGGGCTTGTCCCATCTCAATCCCTACGAAATCGTTCTCGGCGCGGCGGCCCTTCTCGTTTCGGCGGGGCTCCTGGCGGCGGGGTTCCCGGCGGCCCGGCGCCTGTCCTCCGCGGCGCCGGCATGGACTCCTCCGTCCCCCGCGGCCGCCGGGGACGGAGGAGAGCCCCATCGTTTCGGCGGGCCGGACCGCCGGCTCCCCCCGTTCTTCCGGCTGCACATGCGGATCCGCGGGCGCTTCGATCTCGGCGGGGGACGGAGGATCGCCGTGCGGGAGGATTTCCGGCTGGAGGAGGACGGGACCGGCGATTTCCGTCTCCGTTTTCCGCTGTCCGGCGTTTTTCACGCCTCCGGGCGGCTTATCGTGCGGGACGTTTTCGGTCTTTTCGCCTTTGCCGCCGGAACGGAGGTCCACCGGAGTTTCCCGGTCCTCCCGGCCCCCCACGGCAGGAAGCCCCGTCTCCGGGTCGACGCCTTCTCGGGGACGGAGGACAAGCAGAACCGCCGCAGCGCCGACGAGGAGCGCTATCACATGCGCGAATACGCCCCGGGGGACCGCTACCGGGACATCAACTGGAAAACCTCGAACCGTCTCGCCGCGCTGGTGACCCGGATCTCGCCCTTCGCCCAGGAAAAAACCCGGCTCGTCCGGGTGGATTTCCGCCCGTACGGTCCGGCTTCCCGGCCTCCGCTCTCCGCCCTGTGGACCCTGGACCGGGCAAAAGCCCGCCTCCTCGTCTTCCTCCGGACCCTCAGGGACGAGCATCCCGAGTTCGTTTTCCAGGTGAGGACGGCCGCAGGTGAACGAGAAATCGCCTCCCCGGAGGAATTGGAGGCCTTCGCGGCGGACCTGGCCGGGATGTCCTTCAGCGCGGCCCCGGCCGCGGATGCCCTCTCCGACGGGGCGGCCGCCGGGGAATCCCCGGGCCTGTCCGGCGGCGAGCTTTTTCTCTTCTCCACCGCCTGCGACACATTTCTCCCCGTCTTCCTCGCGTCCCGGGGAGACAGACCGACCCACCTGTACATGACCCTTCCGTCCCGACGGGGCGGGGAACCGGGGACGGAGCCGGAGATCCTTTTCGTCCGGGACCTTTTCCGGCTCGGCCTGCCCGGCGGTTGGGGGTTTTCCGCCGGCTCGCCGCGCCGCGGCCGGCCGGGGCATCCCGCGGTCCTCGCCTCCGTCCCCCGGCCGCTCCGCGGCGCGGTGGACGCCTCCTACGCGGAGACCCGGCCGTGAACGGGGGAAACGTCCTTCTCTTTTTCACCCGTCTCGCGGTCTACCTGGCCGCGGTTTCGCTGCCGCTCGTCCACCCGGGCATCGCGGTGGCCTACGATCTGCCGGCCGCGGTCCTCTGGTTCGTCATCGTGCCGTACGAAGCGGCCGCCGCGTTCTTCCTCCGTCCCCCGCGGCTCGCACCGCGGGTCTGGATCGCCGCGGCGGTCCTGCCCCTTTTCGCCGCGGCCTTTCTCGCCTCGGGTTTCACCGCGGAGGCCCTGTCCTTCGTCGCCGTCGGAGCGGCTGCCTTCGTTCTGACCGCGGCCCTTTTCGGCCTTCCCCGGATCGGCAGGCACCTTGCCCTGCTGGAGCAGGTTTTTCTCGTTTTCGTAGCGTACAGGATGCTGAGCTTTTCCCGGGCGTCGGAGGACATGGCCGCGGAAACCGGGGCTCTGACCCAGGGCATCCTGGTGTTCGCCGCCTCAGCCTTTCTGCTCCACGGCATGGTGGTCTACCACGCGGTTTACGGGAGCGGCGGCCGGAGAAAACGGCGTGAGATTGCCGTCTTCGCGCTGGCCGCCGCCGCGGCCCTCGTCCTTCTTACAGTCGTCCTGCCGCCGGATTTCGTCAAAAATTCCGTCGTGTCGAACCTCCTGCAGGACGAGGTCCGCCCGGAACCCGTTCCCGTCGACGCGGATGGCGACGGCATTCCCGACGGTAACCTCCGTTCGCCCCGGGAAGGCGGGGACGGAGGACGCAGGCTTTTCCCGTGGAACAGGGACGGGAGACGGGGCGGGAACAGGCTGGAGGGCATCCCGCAAAACGAGTGGCCCGGCACGGGCCGGGGACAGGGAGGAGAAGACAAGCAGTACGCGGTGATGGTCGCCGCGGGCCGCAGGGACCCGCTGTACGCTGCCGGGGAATACCGGGGCCGTTTCGATCCCCTGCGCGGCTTCCTGCGGGTCGAATCCTCGGAGCTGAACGAGCTCGCCCGGGTGCGGCTCCTGGAAACCTGGATCGACACCGGGGAACTTCCCGACCTGGACCGGAGCGAAACGGAGGTGTATTTTCTTTCCACCATGCCGGAACGCTACCTCCCCTACAAACCCCTCTCGGTGGAACCGACGATCCTGCACCGCGAGTACGGACCTTTCCGGTACTCCTACCGGGCCGTCTCCCGCATGAGCTCTTCCGGACCGCGTGAATGGCGGGACGCCCGCGACCTGGACCCGATGGAGCGGGAGGCCCTGGCGGAATACCTGGACGTCCCGCTGGCCGAGAACGACCTTGCGGTTTTCGACGCGTACATCCGGGGCGCCGTGGGGGAAAAAACCGGCTACTTCGAAAAAATCGCGGCGATCCTGGAGGGATTTTCCGCCTTTCAGTATAACCTCGGCTTCGACGAGGACACCTCCGTCCCCGCCCTGGTGGAATTCCTCACCCTCACGAAGGAAGGGGACTGTACGGAATTCTCGAACGCCGCCGCGGTGCTGGGCCGCCTCGCGGGGATTCCGTCCCGGGTCGTCACCGGCTACCTGGCCTCCGGGGAGCTCCAGACCCCCGCCCATGTCAGGGGGCTCATGGTTCTCCGGAACGCCGTCAAGCCCCTGCAGGATTTCCCGCTGGAGGAGCTTTTCCTCGTCACGACGGCCCACCGCCATTCGTGGGTCCAGTTTTTCGTGCCCGACTACGGCTGGATCGATTTCGAGGCGACCTCCTCCGCGATTCCCCCGGCGGGTTTCGGCGATCCGAACAACAGGGACGTGGTGATTCCGCTCCTGGAGGAGGACCCGTCCCTGACCCCGATAGCGGTTTTCCCGTGGCGGAAGGTCCTGCGGGGGGCGGCCCTTCTCGCCGCCTTCCTCGTCGCGGCGGCCTACCTCCTCCGGTACGGCCGGGAGGCCTGGCTCGCCCTGCGCTCCCGGGGCTCGGACGACCGTGCGGTGCGGGCGGTGTACCGGCTTCTGCTGATGCGGCTCGCCGCGGAAGGCCGGCCGTTCAAACCGGCGGCGAAAACCTCCGGCGAGTACGCCCGTCTCTTTCCGGAGGAACCGGCCTTCGCCGCTTTCGCGGCCCTGTACACCGGACTCCGCTACCGGGAACGCTTCGCCGAAGGGGAGAGGCAGTCCCTCGCGGCGGACCTGCGGCGGGAATACGCCGCCGTGACAGAGGGGCTGAGGCGTCCGGGGGTGATCGGCGCGGCGAAGCGGATTTTCAGCCTCAGGGGGCTGTGGTACCTATGAGAAAGGCGGCAAAAAAATACGGCGGTGCGCGCGCGCACGCGGCGCCGGCCGGGGCGGCAGCCCGGCGCAGCCCGGTTTTTTTCGGCGCCCTCCTCGCGGCGGCGCTTCTTTTCGCTTCCTGCCGGCCGTCGTCGGACTGGGTGCAGTTCCGCGGCGAAGGCGGACGGGGGGCGGCGGCCTCCCCGGTGAAGCCGCCCTTCGGCCTCAAGTGGAAGCTCCGGCTCCAGCTCGACGGCCGGACCCTCCACGCCTTCAACCCTCCGGTGGTGAAGGGCGACACGATCTACTTCGGCTCCGCGGACGGCAACTTCTACGCCCTGGACATCGAAAGCGGCTACATGCGCTGGGTCTTCAAGAGCGGCGCATCCATCAACTCCGTCCCCTACGCCGACGAGGAGCAGGTCTACTTCGGCAGCCAGGACGGCAAGGCCTACGCCGTCTCCCGGGAAGACGGCACGGAGGTCTGGAACTTTCCGACGGGACGGCCAGTCAACTCGTCGGTCCAGCGCTACAAGGACACGGTGATCTTCACCAGCGACGGCGGATCGAGCTTCTTCCTTTCCCCGGACGGCAGGCTGACCTCGGAGATCCCCAACCCGGTCTGGTTCTACCACACCTACCAGATGTACGACGACGTGATGTACTTCGCGCCGGGTCCCCCCGACCGCCCCCACAGTTTCGGCCCCTACGACACGAGGACCGGGAGCTACCACTGGATCATCGACACCGCGGAGCTCGGGGCCATCTGGTACTCCTTCCCCGCGATCAAGGGCGATCTTTTATTCTTTTCCACGGCGGGGTATAGTGAACTCGCCTGGGACCTTTCGTTTTACGCCTACGACCGCAGGAGCGGCCGGATGGTGTGGCGGTACGGGGACTTTTCCCGGTGGGGGCCGGCCTACGATCCGGACCTGGAGGGGCTTTTCCTCCGGAGCCTGAACCTGCTGGATTTCATGGCCCCCGTGGTCTGGAAGAATTCGGTGATCTACGCGGGGGGGGACGCGGTTGTGCGGGCCTTCGACGCGCGGACGGGAAAGCTTCTGTGGGAGCGGGAATTCGACGTTCCCGTCAGCTCCGCCCCGACCGTCGCGGGCGACAGGCTGTACTTCGGCCTGCTGGGCGACGAACCCGCCTTCGACCCGGGCAGGCGCGTCTTCCGGGGAGGGCCCGCCCCGCGTAAGCCGCCCCGGCTCCTGTGCCTTTCCGCGCGGAACGGCAGGACCCTGTGGGACATGGAGGTCGAGGGGGCGGTGCTCAGCGCGCCGGTCATCGCGGGCGGGAGAATCATGTTCGGTACGGACAGAAGCATGTTCTATATTCTCGAAGAAGTTTTTTGAGGCGGAGCACCATGACGCGACAGATCGGTTTCGACAACACGAAGTATCTCGAGGAACAGACCCGGGAGATCCTCCAGCGGGTCGGCCGCTTCGGCGACAAGCTGTACCTGGAATTCGGCGGAAAACTCATCTACGATTTTCACGCCGCGCGGGTCCTTCCCGGCTACGATCCCAACGTAAAGATGCGCCTCCTGTCCCAGCTCGCGGACAGGTCGGACATCATCCTGTGCATCTACGCGGGCGACATCGAAAGGCGGCGCATCCGCGGCGACTTCGGCATCACCTACGACGCCGACGCGCTGAAAATGATCGACGACCTGGCCGGCTGGGGCCTGTCCGTCGCCGGCGTCGTGATCACCCGGTTCGACGGCCAGGAGTCGGCGGTGCGCTTCAAGAACAGGCTCGAGCGCCGGGGTGTCCGGGTCTACACCCACAGGTTCACGAAGGGCTACCCGACGGACGTGGACACCATCGTCAGCGAGCAGGGCTACGGCGCGAACGAATACATCGAAACGAAGAATCCCATCGTCGTCGTGACGGGCCCCGGCCCGGGCAGCGGCAAGCTCGCCACCTGCCTGTCCCAGCTCTACCACGAGCAGATGAGGGGCATCCACGCGGGCTACGCGAAATTCGAAACCTTCCCGATCTGGAACCTGCCGCTCCGGCATCCGGTCAACGCCGCCTACGAGGCCGCCGCGGCGGACATCGGCGACGTGAACCAGATAGACTCCTATCACCTGGAAGCCCTGAACGAAAAGGCGGTGAACTACAACCGGGACCTGGAGGTCTTTCCCGTGCTGAAGCGGATCATGGAACGCATCTCCGGGGAAACCTCCGCGTACCGCTCGCCCACGGAAATGGGCGTCAACCGGATCGGGTTCGGCATCGTCAACGACGACGTGGTGCGGGAGGCGGCGACCCAGGAAATCATCCGCCGCTTTTACCGCTACTCCTGCGAGTACGCCATGGGCGTCGAAAACAAGCAGACCGTCCAGCGGGTGGAGCTTCTGATGAAGGAGCTGGGGGTGAATCCGGAGGACCGGAAGGTCACGGTCGCCGCCGCCCGGGCCGCCGAGGACGCCGCCGTCCGGGGCAAGGGCAGCGACGGAATCTACTGCGGCGCGGCGCTGGAGCTTCCGGACGGCACGATCATCACCGGAAAGAACTCGCCGCTGATGCACGCCGCCGCGAGCCTGGTGCTCAACGCCGTCAAGCACCTGGCCGGCATTCCCGACGCGATCCACCTGCTGGCCCCCCTGGTCACCGGGGCCCTGGGTCACTTCAAGAAGGAAGTCCTCGGCTCGAGAATGATCAGCCTGGACCTGGAGGAGACCCTGATCGCCCTCAGCATCAGCGCCGCGGTGAACCCGGCGGCCCAGGCTGCGGTGGACCGTCTCAAAAACCTGCGGGGCTGCGAGGCGCACATAACCCACATCCCCACCCCCGGCGACGAGGCGGGCCTGCGCAAGCTCGGCGTCAACCTGACGAGCTTTCCCAACTTCGCATCCAAGGACCTTTTCGTCGATTAGATGCCCGGCGGCGGCCGCCCTATTTCGGTCTCCTCCCCGTAACGAAGGCGACGCAGGTTTTCCAGGGCAGGGTCTTTCCGGCGAGGCGGCCGGCGGCCCACGCCACAAGCTCGCCTCTTTCACCGTCGTCGAGAAGACCGCCGAGCAGCGATGCGTAGGCCCCGCCCGCTGCCGGTCCGAACCACGCCGTGATGTTGGCCGCCGACACCAGCCGCTTTTCCTCGAAATACTCCACCGTGACGGCCGCGTCCGCAAGGCCGGCCTCCGACGCGGCCTTTTCCAGGTCCCCTGTCCCCCAGCCGGTCAGGGGATTCGTCGCGGTCCGGTACAGATGGTCCTCCGCCTCGAGGAGCTTTTTCCCCAGGGCGGGGGAAAGGCCCTCCGTCCCCGCGGCGGCGAAGAGCCGCGTTCCCCGGGACGGGACCGTTTCGGCAAGGGCAAGCCGGCCGCCGGAGGCGAGCAGGCCGAGGCAGGTCCCGAGGATTCCCGCCCTGTCCGCGGCCCGGACCAGGAGGTTGCGGCCGACTACGGCTTCGAAGGGCGGCAGGGGCCCCGCCGGCCCGGCCGTCTCTCCGGCGACGGATTTTCCGCAGGCGGCCGCGGCCGCCCGCCCCGCGGCGAGGTCCGCGATCCCGGCGCGGAGCAGGACCGGCCGGTCGAGTTCCGGCAGGGTACCGGCGTACGCGGAGACGGCACGGAAATCCTTATCTTCGGGAAAAAGGGCCCACACGCCCCCTTCCGGCGTCCGGCGCAGGGCCTCCCAGACGAGAAAGCTTCCCGCGCCGTCAGCGACAAGAACCCTGTGGTGGCGGCCGATCTCCGCGGCGGCGAACAGCCTGTCCCGCACCGCCTCGAGGACCGCGTTCCGCTCCGAGGCCGCCCGCTTCAACCACTCGTCCTTTCGTTCGTTTTCCGGAGAGAATGTCAGCACCTCCTCGGGAACGGAGAGCACCGCCTCGAGCTGAGCCTCCCGCCGCCGGAGGACATCCTCCCGGATCCGCGCCTCGTAGCCGATCCCCGAGGGGGTGTAGAAAATCCGGCCCCGGAGCTCTCCGGGCAGGTAATCCTGGGCGGTCCAGTGTTCCCGGTACGCGTGGGGGTACTTGTAGCCCTCCCCGTGGCCGAACCCCTTCCCGTCCCGGTTTGAGTCCTTCAGATGGGAGGGAACGTCGCGGATACCCTCCTCCTCCACGGCCGCCAGC
>CAZGUL010000098.1:0-8858 GCA_964529055.1 uncultured Spirochaetaceae bacterium | reverse complement strand
GAGACAGGCCCCGCCCGGAACAGGCTTTCCGCCGTAATTGCCGTCCCCCGCCAGGGGATGCCCGTGCGCCGCGGCCTGGGCCCGGATCTGGTGGGTCCGCCCGGTGCCGATGACGATTTCGCAGAGGGTGAGGCCCTTCCCCCGGAGGAGGGGACGCGCGGCCGACCGGGCGGTTTTTCCCGATGCGGGCGGCCCGCCTTCCGTTCCCGGCGGGGCGGCCGGAGACGGCCGGGTGACCCGGCTTTTCTCGTCCCGCCTAAGGGTGTCCTCCCAGACGGCGGTCCCGCGGAGATCCCCCTCGACGAGGGCGATGTAGGTTTTCCGGGTCCGCCCCTCCCGGAGGGCCCGGGAAAAAAGGCGTGCGCCGCCTATGGACTTGGCGAAAAAAAGGACTCCCGTGGTATTGCGGTCAAGGCGGTGAAGGGGGCCCGGGGCAAAGGCCAGGGACGGAGGAAGCCGGGGAAGGAGATACCGGCGGACCGGCCCGTCCAGGCCGCCGGAACCGTGGACCAGGGCGCCCCGGGGCTTGTCGAGAACGAGAAAATCATCGTTTTCCCAGAGAACGAGAGGCCGTATCTCCGCGGCGGCCGCGCCGGTTTCCGCCGCTTCGCGTTCCGCCGCGGGGGGGCCGCCGCCCGGGGCCGGAGCACCGCGGCCGCCGGTTTTTTCCGTTCCGGCGGGACCGAGGCCGGCTACGGTGACGGTGTCTCCCGCGCGGACCCTCCGGTCCCCCCGGACGCGGGCGCCGTTCACCCGGACCTCCCCCTTCCGGATGAGGGCGAAAATTCGGCTCAGGCCCGCGCCGGGAAAGCGGACGCGAAGGATCCGGTCGACGCGCCTGCCGTCGTCGTTGGGGCCGCATACGAGGGTTTCCTCCGTCATGCGGAAAGTCTACGGCCACCCGCGGGGGTGTGTCAATTCGATTGTCGTCTTGACAAAGGCTCCGGCAGCGGGGAAACTGGAAAAAATATGGCGCGGATCCTGTTCGACAGCCTGTACCGGCTGATAAACAATACGGTTTTTCTCAGCGCGTTCTCCTCGTGGTTCCTCGCCCAGCTCATCAAGACGATGATCCAGATGAGCAGGCGCAGAACGTTTTCCGGGAAGGAAATAATCGCGACCCTGATGTGGAGGACGGGAGGCATGCCGTCCAGCCATTCGTCCCTGGTGACGTCCCTGGCCACATCCATCGGGTATCTCGAAGGACCGGATTCGCCGCTTTTCGTGCTCGCCCTTTTTTACGCCATCCTGACGATACGGGACGCTCTCGGCGTGCGAAGGTCGGCGGGGACCCAGGCCCAGGCCCTGAACCAGCTCGGCGAGGAGTTGAAGCAGCGCGGCGACGTGCGGTTCAAACCCGTCAAGGAAGTGCACGGACACACCACATCCGAGGTTTCGATCGGGATCCTGCTCGGCTTTTTTATCGCCATGGCTTTCTGCAGCCTCTAGGAGCGTCATGAGGAAGTTTCCCCCCCTGAATACAATTAGCGCGCTTTTCGCCGCGTCCGCCGCGCTGTTCCTGTTTTTCGTATCCGGGTATTTCTTTCTGCCGTCCTTCACGGGGCTTTCCTGGCGGGGCTACTACACGGTGCTGCTGGAGAAGGATGCGGACATACGGGAAACCGCGCGGCTTCTTTCCGAAGGGGGCCTGGGGAACGCCCTCAGCGCGGCGACGGCGGAGGTTGAATTTTCCGATTTCGACAGGATGGAAAAAATCGCCGTGGCCGACATCGCCGGCAGGCTTCATCCGGAGGACCCCCGGCTCGACGAATTTTTGCGGGGAGCGGAAAGGCTTTTCCGGAGCGGTTCGGGAAAGGAGCACGTCGTCTACATCCCCGCGCGGGAGAGTCCGCCCGTTCTCGCGGTCCGGCTCCGCTCCGCCCTGCGGGGGGCGGATTTCACGATAACGGAATGGCACGGCGGCCGCCGGATCGTGCTGCTTCTCTTTTTTCTGGCCGTCGCGGCGGCGGTGATCTTCCGGGCCGCCGGGAACCGTCTCCTGCTCGCCGGTTTCGCCCTGCCGTGGCTGGGTTTCTTCTTTCACGGCAGTCCCGGCGGGTTCGCCGCGGGAATGCTCCTGTACGCGGCTCTGGCGTTCCTGGTCGAGGAGGCCCTCCCCCGGTTCGACCACTTTCTTTACGACAGGGATCCGGGTTTTCCCGTGACCCCGGCGCTGAAGGAAAGGGCGGCGTATGCCGGTGCCGCCTCCCTGGGGGCGGTCCTGCTGGTTTTTCTTTCCGACGGCCCCCCGGCCTCCGTCCCCGTGCTGTTCGGAATCGGCGGGACCGCCGCCCTCGCCGCGGCGGCGGCTTTCTTCCGGATGATCAGGCTCGCCGGCCGGGAACACCGGCTTTTCATTCCCCTTTCCCTGCTGCCCCGGGGCTGGCGGGGCGGCGGGCCTTCCGGCGGGGGCTTTTCCGCCGTTCTGGTTCTCCTGCTGCTGCTGGCGGTCCCCGCGGTCTACAGGGCGGCGGGAAACGGGGGTGACGTTCTCGTCCCGCGGCCCCACCGGGTTTCCGGAATCGGCGGAATGTCCCGGGAGAATCTCCGCGAGCTCTGGCTGGCCAACCGGGGGGAGAAGCTGCCGGATTTTTCCGATTACCTGAGCCACCGGGCCTTTCAGCAGGGCTTCTTCTACGGATTTCCGCAGGAATTCCCGGCCCCCGAGGCCCGGGTGGTGATTTCGCGTTTTTCCGTGCGGGACGGCAGAATAGTACGGGGGGAAGACGTCCTAGCGAAGTACGACGAAGCGTGGTATACAGGTGAGCTGAAAAACGCGAAAGAATCCGGTCTGGGTGCGCTTCTGTACGCCCAGGGGTCCCGGGGGGTATCCTTCGAATCGGCGGGAGACACGGCGATGAACGCCGCGTATTTCGTCCGGTACGGGATTTTCGTGACCCTCGCGTATCTGCCCCTGCTGTTCGCGTACCGGGGAGCGCGGCCGGGATTGACGTCGCTGTTCAAGAGTTTTACGCCGAGGAGAAAGCAGCAGGAAGCATGAGCATGTGGAAAACTGTTCCCCGGGGGGGAATCATCCCCCGGGATATGAAGGAATTTACCCGGGACAAGGCCCTGTGGAACGCCTCCGTTCCGGTGACGGCCGTGGTGCCGCTTCTTCAGCATGACGGCCCCCCCGCGGAGTGTCTGGCGGGTCCGGGGGACACCGTCCGGGAAGGAATGCTGATCGGCCGCGCCGCCGGTCCCGCCGGGGCCCAGGTCCATTCGCCGGTGCCGGGTACGGTGCGGGAACTCCGGGAGGTTTTTCTTCCCGACGGCCGCAGGAGCCCCGCGGTTGTCATCGACCTGGGCGGGGAATTCGACAGGCTCGGAAAGAACTCCCGGACCTACCCGTGGGAGAACCATTCCCGGAAGGAGCTTCTGGCCATCATCGCCGACAAGGGAGTCGTCGGCATGGGAAGCTCCGTGCCGACCCACGTCAAATACGCGATACCGAAAAACCGCCGGGTCGACCTCTTTGTCCTGAACGGCTCGGAGTGCGAGCCATATCTCACCTCGGACGGCAGGCTCATGGTGGAAAAGGCCTCCGGGCTCGTGGAGGGGGCGCGGATAGCGGCGAAGGTCCTGGACCCCCGCCGGATCCTCATCGCCGTCGACGGGGGCATGAAGGACGCCCTGGCCGCGATGGAAAAGGCCGCGAAGTCCGCCGCGTTCGGGGCCGAGGTCGTTCCGGTGGGTTCCCGGTTCCCCCAGGGGGACGAAAAGCAGATCATCAGGGCCCTGACGGGAAGGGAAGTTCCCTCCGGCGGGACCGCCCTTGACGCGGGGGTCGTGGTGTCCAACGCGGGCACCGTTTTCGCGGTGTACGAGGCGGTGGCCCTGCTGAAGCCCGTCATCGAGCGGGCCCTCACCGTGGCGGGAGGGGCCGTCCGCAATCCGGGAAACCTGAAGGTGCGCATCGGCACGCCGCTGTCGGACCTTGTCGAGGAATGCGGCGGCTTCACCGAGGTCCCCGAAAAAATCGTCGTGGGCGGACCGATGACCGGCTTCGCGATTTACGATCTCTCCACGCCGGTGACGAAGAACACCTCCGGCGTTCTGTTTCTGACCGCCCGGGAAATCAGGGATTCCCGCAGGACGAACTGCCTGAGATGCGGGCGGTGCATCGACGCGTGTCCCATGGGTCTGGACCCCTCGGATATCTTCAAGCTGATAGACCACGCCGCGTACGACGACGCCGCCGGGGAGGGGCTTTCGGACTGCCGGGAATGCGGCTGCTGCGCCTACGTCTGCCCGGCGAGGATACCCCTGGTGCAGGGGATGCGGGTCGGAAAATCCGTCATCGCCGGAAGGAAAAAATCATGACCGGGCGAAAGCTTCTCACCGTCACGGGTTCCCCCCAGATCCACGACGAGTACTCGACGATAAACATCATGTGGACCGCGGCGGCGTGCCTTCTTCCCGCGGCGGTATGGGGCGTCTCGATCTTCGGGGCCGGGGCGGCTGTGGTGCTTTTCGTCGCCCTGGGCACCGCCCTTGCGGCGGAGGCGGTTTTCTCGCTGGCGGCCGGGGGGGGGCAGACCCTGTGGGACGGCAGCGCCTTCCTGACCGGTCTTCTCGTGGGGATGAACATGCCTCCGGCGGTCCCGCTCTACATACCTTTCGCGGCTTCCCTTTTCGCCGTCGGCGTCGTCAAGTGGACTTTCGGCGGCCTGGGCCGGAACTGGATGAATCCCGCCCTGGCGGGCAGGGTGTTCGTCTACTTTTCCTGGACCGGTCCGATGACGAGTTTCAGTTTCCCCTCCATCCTCCGGGGGGCGGACCGGGTTTCCGCCGCCACGCCGCTGGGCTTCCTGAAGACCGGACTCCTCGAGACGGCCGGCACCGCCGGCACCCCGATGGAGTTCCTGAGCCAGAACGGCTATCCCCGGAGCCTCACGGACAGCTTCGTCACGGACTGGCTCAACGCCCGGGTGCTGGAAAGGATCGGGATCAGCCTGCCGCAGGGGTACGTGGATATTTTTCTCGGCTTCATTCCCGGCTGCATCGGGGAGGTTTCCGCCCTGCTCCTGCTCGCGGGCACCGTCGTGCTGCTGGCCCGGAGAATCATCACCCCCGGGATACCGGCGTCCTACTTCGGGACCTTCTCGCTGCTGGTATGGATCTTCGGCGGCCTGCCGTTCGGGGGTGATTACTTCGCCGGCGACATTCTTTTCCACCTGTTCACCGGCGGCCTGATGCTGGGGGTCTTCTTCATGGCCACCGACACGGTCACGTCGCCCCTCACGCGGAAGGGGAGACTGCTGTACGGCGCCGGTGCCGGGGCGCTCACATTTCTCATCCGCTTTTACGGGTCCTTTCCGGAAGGCGTGTCGCTGGCGATCATCTTCATGAATATTTTCGTTCCGCTGATCAACAAACTCACGGCCCCCTCCCGGTACGGCGCCGCGAAGGAGGCCGCGTCATGAACCATGCCGCCGCCGCTGCCGGAAAGCTCGCCCTGATCTGTCTCGTCTCCGCCCTGGTTCTCGGCGTCGTGCACGCGTGGACCGCGCCGGTCATTGCCGCGGGAGAGGACGGCGCGCTGCGCCGGGACATCGCCCGCATGGCCGGAGGGGGCGTCGTGGGACGTGAATCGGCCGAAGGGGCCGCCGGGGCCGTCCGGGGCTTTTACGTCGTGAAGGACAAGGCCGGAAAGACCGCGCTCTACATTCTCCGTCTCGCCGGATCCGGCTACTCCGGCGAACTGCCGCTCCTGGCGGCCTACAAACCCGACGGCGAAGTCCGGGACGCGGTCCTGCGGGACAGCGGGGAAACCCCCGGGCTGGGAAAAAAGGCGGAAGACCCGGCCTACATGCGGCGCTTCGTCGGCGGCGGGGCCGCGAGGCCGATACCGACCCGGAAGTCCATGCTGGGCCGGGAGGACGCCGACGCCGTGTCCGGCTCGACGGTGACTTTCATCGGCGTCGGCAGGGCCCTGGAAGAGGGGTCCCTGTTCGTCAGGCGCCTGGGAGGTGGAAAATGATCCGCCGGAATCCCGTTTTCGTCATGCTTCTCGGACTGTGCCCCGCCCTCGCGGTGACCGCGCGGGTGGACAACGCCCTGGGGCTGGGCGCGGCCGTCCTCGTCGTAACGGCGTTTTCGAACGTGACGATTTCCCTGCTGGGGAAATACGTACCGGAGAACGTGAGAACCCCCGCGTACAGCGTGATCATCGCCGCCTTCGTCACGGTCGTCGACCTCCTCTTGCGGGCGTACGCGCCGGAACTTTCGAAGAACCTGGGCATTTTCGTTCCCCTGACGGCGGTAAACTGCCTCATCCTCGGGCGCGCCCTCTCCTTCGCCCGGGAGTCTTCTCCGGGGCCTTCCCTTCTGGACGCCGTAAAATCCGGCTTCGCCTTTCTTTTCGCCCTGACCCTCATCGCCCTGGTCCGGGAAGTCCTGGGCTCGGGAACGATCACCCTGTTTCCCGTCGGGGATTTCCGGGGAATCCTCGTGGTTCCCGTCCTCTCCGAAAGCCCCATCCGGATTTTCGGGCTCGCGGCGGGGGCCTTTTTCGTCGTCGGCTATCTGAAGGCCCTCTTTGATTACGCGGCGGCCCGGCTGTCCGCCGGAAAGGAGGAAACCGAATCATGACCTACGTGGGAATCATCGTGACCTTCGTCTTCGTCCACAATTTCGCGCTCTCCCGCCTGCTCGGGATCTGCCCCTTCATCGGCGTTTCCCGGGACCTCAAAACGTCCCTGGGCCTGGGATTCGCGATTACCTTCGTCGCGTCGCTTTCGTCGCTCACCGCCTGGGCCGTGTATCACGGCGTGCTCGTTCCGCTGGGTCTCCGCTACCTGGAGATCGTCGTGTTCATTCTGGTCATCGCCGGTCTCGTCCGGTTTCTCGAGGAGGTCGTCAAGAGGGCTTCCCCCGGCCTGTACGCGGTTTTCGGCGGTTTCCTGCCCCTGGTCACCACGAACTGCGCGGTCCTCGGCATAGCGCTCGTCGCCGTCCGAAGCGGCTACACCGCCGCGGAAAGTTTCGTCGCCGGCATCGCGGCGGGAGCCGGCTATTTTCTCGCCCTGGTGCTGATGGCGACGCTCCGGGATTCCCTGAGGAAGGAGTGGGTCCCCAAGCCCTTCCGGGGGGTCCCCATCACCTTCATCTCCGCGGGGCTGATGTCGCTGGCTTTCATGGCTTTCGACCATGCGCTGCTGAAAAACCTCTTCGGATAAGGGGGTCGGTATGGCTGTATTTCTGAACATACTGGTCGCGCTGGCCGCCCTCGGAGGCCTGGGGGCGCTTTTCGGTTTCAGTCTCGGATTTTTCGGTCCCCGCGGCGGCTCCCCGGACCGGATTGGGGACGCGCTGCCCGGTCTCAACTGCGGGGTCTGCGGATACGCGGGCTGCGAGGCCTACGCCGGGGCGCTGGCGAAGAAGAAGGTCGATCCCGGCCTCTGCCTTCCCGGCGGCGAAAAAGTGGAAAAAACGCTGGCAAAAATCCTCGGGGTTGAAGTAAGCTATACGGAGGAGACCATGGTCCAGGTCCATTGCCGGGGGGGAGAGGGTACGGCGGAGTACCTGTTTTCCTACCGGGGCCTGGACGATTGCAGAGCCCTTTACATGCTTTTCGGAGGCGACAAGGAGTGCAAGTTTTCCTGTCTGGGGCAGGGGAGCTGCATCAAGGTGTGCCCCCGGGAGGCGATTTTCCGGGACCGCGGAGGCCTCATCCGGGTGGACAGGGAAAGGTGCGACATGTGCGGCAGGTGCCTTGACGTGTGCCCGACCGGAGTGTTGCGGCGCATCCCGAAAGCCGCGGACTTCATCGTCGCGTGCAATTCGACGGACAAGGGTCCGGTGACGGCGGCAATCTGTTCCGTGGGCTGCACGGCATGCAGGGCCTGCGAAAAACGATCTCCGGAAGGCGGTTTCGAGGTGGATAACTATCTGGCGCGGATCAATTACCGGCGGCGGGGCGACAGAAACGGAGCCGTCATGGCCTGCGATCCGAAATGCATCGTGCCGAACGGCGCTCCGGCCGCCGCGGAGAAAAATGCCAAAGCTTAAGCTGATACTGGGCACCTACAATTCCCTCTCCATCGGGATGACCGAAGCCGAGACGGAAAACCTCTATCAGAGCGCCTTCAAACCTTTTCTCGGTCTGCTGTACAATTTCCCGGAGCTTTCCTTCACTCTCCAGTATTCCGGCAATCTGCTCACGTGGCTGGACAAGCGCCATCCCGAGTTCACCGACGTCCTGTCGGAGATGGCGGCCCGCAAGCAGATCGAACTCCTGGGCGGCGCCTTTTACGATCCGATCCTCACCGTCATCCCCCGGTCCGACCGGCTGGGCCAGATCGAGAGCATGACCACGTACCTGCGCAAGCGGTTCGGCCGCCGGCCCCGGGGCGGCTGGATCGCGGAAACCGAGTGGGAACCGTCCCTGGCCTCGACCCTCGGGGCCTGCGGCATGGATTACGTTTTTCTCGGGGAAAACCACTTCCGCGCGGCGGGGGTGTCCCCCGAACACAGGTTCGCTCCGTGCATAACCGAGGACCAGGGCAAGACCATCACCGTATTTCCGCTTTTCGAGGAACTCGCCCGGAGTTTTTCGCCCCCGGCGCCGGAGGAGGCCCTTGCCGCGCTGAGGGCCCTCGGGTCCGACAGCGAGGAGCGGCTCGTCACGATCATGATCGACGGCTCCCGCCTGGGCGGCTGCTCCGGGAGCCGGACGGCCTGCTTCGGCGAAAAGAAACTCGAAAGCCTCTTCGAACTGACCCGGGGAGCGGGGGAATGGCTGGAAACCGTCCAGCCCGGGCGATACCTCCGCCAGTACCTTCCCCAGCGAAAGGCCTACTTCCCCAGCGGCTCCCGCCGAGACCTGGTGTCCGCGGCGCTGTCGCCGGAACAGT
>CAZGUL010000097.1:1163-8879 GCA_964529055.1 uncultured Spirochaetaceae bacterium | reverse complement strand
CCCCTGCGGGCCGTGGTGGAGGAAGCCCTGCGGGAAAAGTTCGCCCGGTATCCGTCCCCGGGGGAATTTGAAATGGTGACGCTTGTCGTCTCCGAAAAAACGGGCGGCGTCCGCTCCGGCGTCGACCTGGACAATTCCGCCGCGCTGCTCGACGCGATGGAAAAGTTCGATGGTCCTGCCGGACGTTAATATCCTGGTATACGCCTTCCGGCCCGACACGGAACGCCACGCCCCGGCATTTTCCTGGCTTCGGGAGACGCTGGACACCCCGTCGGCCTTCGGGCTGTCCGATATCGCGGCGAGCGGATTTCTGCGGGTCGTCACGCACCCCGGAATCTTCAGGAATCCCGACAACATCGGGAGCGCGCTCGCGTTCATCGAAACCATAATGAACCGGCCCAATTGCGTCGTCGTCCGTCCGGGACCGAGGCATTGGGAAATTTTCCAGAGGCTCTGCCGGGATTCCCGCGCGAAAGGCAACCTTGTTCCCGACGCGTTTTTCGCGGCGCTCGCGATGGAACACGGCTGCGAGTGGGTTACCACGGACAGGGATTACTCGAGGTTTTCGGGACTCAAAACGACGTTTCTCTAGCCCGAGGCGCGCGCCGCTCCCCTACTCCTTCGGCAGGATACGGAAGATGGACGGCGAATCCGGGTCCACTTCCCCGTGCTTCAGGAAGATGAGGATCTCCTCGGCGAAGCCGACGTAATAAATGATCAGGATGGCAAGGATGAAGCGGCTCGTGTCGACGCAGGCCGACAGGATGACGCAGGCGTACACCAGGACCCCGTTCAGCTTCAGCAGGAAGGTGTGCATCATGATGGGTTTTCCGCACTTAACCGCCGACACGACGAAGGACAGGGCAAGAAGCGTGAAGAACGCGATCAGGGGGACGAAGTTGGGCGCCACGTATTCGGGATACAGGCGGTTCAGAAAGTAGGCCGACGAGATGTAAAACGGCAGGTCCGCGATGGAATCCAGGGCCTTGCCGAAGGCGGTTTTCTGGTTGAGCTTCCGGGCGGCCAGGCCGTCGAAAAAATCCGTGGACCCCACCAGGGCGTAGGCGATGGTGAAGGACACCCGCATGTCCTCCCACGCGAAAAAGTACAGAAGCGGCAGAAGCACGATCCGCGACAGCGACAGCCCGTTGGGTATCGTCAGAACTTCCGATTTCGCCATTCCCCGCCTCCCCGCATTTTTTTATCTTCCGCTTTAAATATAGGAAAACACGCCGCGGATTGCCAGTCCTGCGGCGTTTTCCTTGACCGCTCAATCCGTCCGGTATACTATCCTGAAAAGATCAAAGGAGAACACCATGAGCGATACGGTCGGAAAAGGCGTTTACACCTACGAGGAGGACACCCGGTGGGTCAGGCTCCCCGCGGGATGGAGTCTGCGCGAGGTCGCGGACGTCGCTGTCGATTCCCGGGACCGGGTTTACGTTTTCTGCCGGGGCGAGCATCCCCTCATCGTTTTCGACCGGGACGGCGGCTTCGTCGCGTCCTGGGGCGAGGGAACCTTCAACCGCCCTCACGGCCTGACGATCGGGCCCGACGACAGCCTGTACTGCGTCGACGACCTGGACCACACGGTGAGGAAGTACACCCCCGGCGGCAGGCTGATATTCACGCTGGGCGTGTCGGGCAAGCCCTCCCCCTACCACGGGGGCGCGCCCTTCAACCAGCCGACGAAGGTCGCCCTGGAGCCGGGAACCGGCGCCTTCTACGTGGCCGACGGCTACGGCAACGCGCGGGTCCACAAGTACTCGGCGGAGGGAAAGCACCTTTTCTCCTGGGGCAGGTCCGGCACGGACCCGGGGGAGTTCAACCTGGTGCATTCGGTCTGCACGGACCGGGAGGGCCGGGTCTATGTCGCGGACCGGGAAAGCCACCGGGTCCAGGTTTTCGACGCGGACGGAAAGTACATCACCCAGTGGAACAACATGCACCGGCCCTGCGGCCTGCACATTTCGGACGAAAAGCCCCAGCGGGCCTACATCGGCCAGCTTCCGCCGTCGCTTCCGGTCAACATCCGCTACCCGAACCTGGGGGCCTGCCTGACCGTCCACGACCTTGACGGCCGCAGGCTCGCTTCCATCGGCGTGGACGGTCCGGGCGAGGAAAAGCCGGGGCAGTTCATCGCGCCCCACTGCATCGCGGTGGATTCCCGGGGCGACGTGTATGTGGGGGAAGTGTCCTACACCTTTTTCGGTGCGGGACAGAAACCGCCCCGGGAACCCCGGTGCCTGCGGAAACTCGTGCGGAAGGGCTGAGAGCCGGCCGCGGGGGCGGCCGAACGCGCCGCCTGCGGGCAGCGCGCCGTCGAGGCGGCGCGTGGAGGGCGGCGGGGTGCGGGGGCCTACTGCCCCGCGGGCCTGTGAAACAGGTTCCGGAGCGCCGCCTTCACCTTCCTCATGGCCCTCTTGTACGCCGGTATCTGGGTCACGAACATCAGGACGACGCAGATCACCAGGATCAGGGACACCGGGCGGGTCACCAGCGGGGCCAGGCTCCCCTGGGAAACCATGAGCCCCCGCCGCAGATTCTGGTCCACCATGGGACCGAGGATTACGCCGATGACCAGCGGCGCGATGGGATAGCTCATTTCGCTGAGAAAATAACTCGCGATCCCCAGCGGAACCATCAGGTAAAGATTGAAGATTTTCAGTCCCAGCGCGTAGGAACCCACGAAACACAGCATGGCCACCACGGGCATGAACAATGCCGGGGATATCCGGATGATTTTGACCACATGGCGCACCAGGATCATTCCGATGGACCACATGGCCACGGCGGACAAAAAGATGATCGCGCTCACCTTGGCGATGAAGTCCGGCTTGTCCACCGACAGCATCGGTCCCGGCTGGATCCCGTGGAGAATGAAGGCCCCCAGCAGCATCGCCGCCGGCGGACTGCCGGGAATACCCAGACTTAAAAGCGGAATGATGGCTCCGCCGATGCAGGAATTGTTGGCCACCTCGGAGGCGATGATTCCCTGCATTTCCCCTTTTCCGAAGGTCTCCGGATGCCGCGACGCCTTTTTCGCCGTTCCGTAGGAAACCCAGGCTGCGATGTCCTCGCCCAGGCCGGGGACCGCTCCGATCCCGACGCCTATGAGCGCCGAGCGGACGATTCCGGTAATGTTGTGGGCCAGCGTCGACCACTCCGGGGTGATCTTCGACACGGCGGTCACGGCCTTGTCGGTCCCCTTGTCCTTCGTCAGGACCGATATTATCTGGGGTATCCCGAAGGCACCGATCAGGGTGGGAACCACGTCGATCCCGCTGTCCAGTTCGGTTATCCCGAACGTGAAGCGCGGATAGAACTGCAGGGCGTCCCGTCCGATGAGGGCCAGCCACAGCCCGATGAAACCCGCGATCCAGCCTTTCACCACGGTGTCGGGGGTGGCGAGGGTACCGCTCAGCATGATGCCGAGAAACGCGAGCAGGAAGAATTCGAACGAAGCGAACTGCAGCGCCACCTTCGCCACCGCCGGCGCGAGCATGACGACGAAGACCATTCCGATCAGGGTCCCGATGGCGGAAGCCGTGGTCGTCAGTCCCAGGGCCTTGCCGCCCTGGCCCTTCAGCGCCAGGGGATAGCCGTCCAGCGCGGTCGCCGCGGCGGCAGGGGTTCCGGGTATGTTGACCAGGATCGAACCGTAGGAGCCGCCGTAAATGGCGCCCACGTAAATTCCCAGCAGTGCGATGAGGGCGGTATCGATTTCCATGCCGTACGTGACGGTGGTCAGGAGCGCGACTCCCAGGGTCGCCGTGAGGCCCGGAAGGGCTCCGAAGAAAATCCCCAGCAGGGTGCTTCCGAAAAGAAGAAGAAGGTAAATCGGATTCGTCACGATTCCCCAGATGCCGGAAACCAGATAGGAAAGCTGTTCGAACACAAACATGGAGGCGTCCCCCGCTTTATTTCAGGCTGTAATAGACGAGATTCATCAGGTCCATGATGCCGCCCTCTTTCGGCATGGGTATCAGAAGCAGGTATTTGAAAACCACGATGAGGACGAGGGGGCTGAGAAAGGCCGTGAGATACACCCGGCGCGCTTTTTTGCGTTTGTCCGCGTCCTTCCGGACCGCCGCCGCGACCGCCGTCCCCGCCGCGACGAGAAAAACCAGGGCCGCCACATCGAGGGTGTAGTCGAACGCGGCGACGAGGGTCTTCGCGAGACCGGTCGCCTTCAGGACGACGAGAAGGGCTGTAAAGCCGAGATACGCGGATCCGATTTTCCGCAGAAGCCTCATGTCCTCGAAATAAAAGGCGGAAATGAAGAGAAACAGAAATATGGTCATGGAAAGATAGAAATCGATATTCGGGAGAAAAACGTACGCGAGACCGCAGACGAAAAGCACGATGAAAAGGAATTTCATCATCCGGTCGGAAATCCCCGGTTTCCTTTTCGCGATGCTCTCGGCAAAAAACGCGGCCACGGCCGCCGCCCCCCCCTCTTTCATGGCGAAAACAACGAGCACCAGCCCCAGGAGAAGCAGCCCCCCGTTCACGATGAGGGGGAACAGGGCCGGCGAAACGTACCAGACGTTGGAGACGCCCCCGTAGGTTTCCTTCATGGGCATCTTGAAGGTTTCGATGAAGCCCCAGACCGAAAAAGAAACGAAAAACAGGCCGAACAGAAAGTCCAGGGCACGCAGCTTGTTTTTGTCCATGCGATGAACGACCTCCGGCGCGCCGCCGCGCGACGGGGCGGCCCGCGAAATGAGGCCCCGCGCCGCAGGGCGCGGGGCTGAGATGACGACCGCTTAGGAAATTCCTACGGCCGCTTGATCCCGAATTTCTCCGGGCTGTGCTTCGCGATGCCAAGGTCGGCCAGGGACCACGCGAACAGGGATTCGAGCTTCTTCATGTACGCCGACGCCTCGGCGCCGGACAGGCCTTTGATGACGTAGTAGTTGTCCGCGGCGAATTTCTTGACCGCTTCGCCCTGCATGGCCGTCTTGAAGGCCGCTTCCAGCTTGTCCTTCACCGCCTGGGGGGCCGTCTTCGCGATTCCCAGTCCGATGGTCTGGGGGATCGGCAGAAACTTGTCCAGGCCGGAAACAGTGGCGAAAGCCGAGGGGATCATCTTGCCGCCGAAGTTGAATTCCGTGGGGATCAGCATGGCCAGCGGCCGCAGTTTGCCGGCCCGGATCAGCGGGGCCTGCTCGGCCACGGTGGTGACGACGACCTCAACCTCGCCCGCGAGCGCCGCGTTCTGGGAGGGGATCGAACCTTCGTACGGGATGTAGTTGAACTTCGTCCCGCTGCCCTTCTCGAAGGCGGCGAGGTTGATCTGGTGGATGCCGCCGTTCGCGGCCGCCGCCGCCTTGATCGCCCCGGGGGCCTTCTTTGCCGCGGCGATGAGGGAATCGAGCGTCGTGTACGGGGAGTTTTCCGGCACGGAAATGACTTCCGGGGAACCGCCGAGGATGTAGTAGTCGAAAACATCGACCGAATTTTCCCAGTAGCCCATCACCGCGGTGGTGCAGACCGTCTCGGGAATGCCGACCAGGGTGTAGCCGTCGGCGGGCTTGCCCAGGACTTCCTTCATCCCAACCGTTCCGCTCGCGCCGGTGACGTTGATGACGTTGATGTTGACCTTGAGCTGCTTCGAGATCTCGGCGCTGAGAATCCGGGCCACCGCGTCGGTGCCGCCGCCGGGGGCCATGATCGCGATGGTGGTGATGTCCCGCACGGGATAGTTTTCCTGTCCGCCCTTCGCGAAGAGGAAGCCCGCAGCCACGAATGCGATCAGAAGTACGAGTGAGATTTTTTCATATATTCTCCTGCAAGTATAGATAGTGAAATGGTAGGATACCCCGGTCCGCCCCGCGGCGTCAATCCCGCCCGCCGCCGGCGTCTTCCAGGCCCGCCCGTACGACGGACTCGACGAGAACCGGTTCCAGCGGCATCGTGAGGGTGTCCGCCGGTCCGCGCTGCAGAACGAAGCGGACCCTTCCGCCTTTTTTCTTTTTATCCCCTTCCATGGCCTGGAGGACCGCGTCCGCGGAGACTCCCGAAACCCGGACCGGATACCCCAGGGCGGCGATCAGATCCTCCGTCTGCCGGGCGTAGCCGGGAGCGGTGAGTCCCATCCGGAGACCCGCGTCCAGGGCCCGCAGAATCCCCCAGGCCACGGCCTCCCCGTGGGTGAAGCGGGCGAAGCCCGTCGCGGCCTCCAGCCCGTGGGCGAAGGTGTGGCCCAGGTTGAGGTGGGCCCGAATGCCTTTTTCGGTGGGGTCCGCTGTGACGAACTTCGCCTTCACCAGCAGGGACCGCCGGGCGAGCTCCAGGTTCAGGTCCCCGTCCCTGCGGGACGCGGGGGACAGGAGGTCCCGCCCGCGGCGGACGAGGAGCGATAAAAGACCGGGGTCTCCGAGCATGCCGGACTTGACCACCTCGGCCAGCCCGGACAGGTATTCCCGTTCCGGAAGGCCGGGGAGAAAGGCGGAGGAAACGACGATTTTTTCCGCCGGGTGGAAGGTCCCGATCAGGTTCTTGCCGCCGTCGAAGTTGACCGCGGTTTTTCCGCCGAAGGCGGCGTCGGACATCGCGAGAAGACTGGTCGGCACCAGTTCCAGCCGGGCACCCCGCATGTACAGCGAGGCGGCGAAGGCGGCGACGTCGCAGACCATTCCCCCGCCGACGCCGACGAAAACAGAATCCCGCGCCATGCCCCGCCGGAAAGCGGCGCGCAGGATTTTTTCCACGCTATTCCATTCCTTCGCGCCCTCGCCCCGGGGCAGGACGACGGCGTCCCGGGGAATCCGGGAACACAGGGCCGCGGTGCCTTCGTCGAAGACGGCGAGCCGGTCATCCCCCTCTTCGAGGGCGGGCATTTCGGGGGTGAAGACAATCCGCGTTTCCCGTCCGCCGACGGAAAAGATTTCATCATCCATCGGAAGGCTATTCACCCTGCTCGATCATGGACTCCACGATCTTCCTTACGAAGGGATCGACGATGGAATATATTCTCTTGTTGCCCTGCACCTGGGACGCGACTATTCCCTTTTCCTTCAGCACCGCGAGATGCTGGGACACCACGGGCTGCGGCTGGTTCAGGCAGACCCAGAGCTCGGAAACGCAGGGCTCCTCCTGCTTCGCTATCATGCACAGAAGCTTCAGACGGACGCCGTGTCCGCATACCTTCAGCTTCTGGGCGCAGTCATGCACCAGTTCTTCGGAACAGCAGTCTTTGAATTCCATATATAGTAGATACACCTAATTCGGGTTTAATGCAATCACATCCGGCGATTTTTTTATCGATTCACGCGGGCGCCGGGGTTTTGGCGTCCCAGGGGCAGAGTTTTTCCACGGAACAGGCCGGGCACCGGGGTTTGCGCGCCGTGCAGGTTCTCCGGCCGTGCAGATTGATCCGCATCGAAAACGACGAGCGGATATCCTCCGGCAGGAGCGCCGCGAGTTCCCGCTCCACCCGGTCGGGATCCGCCGCGGCAGTCAGACCGAGCCTCCGGACCACCCTGCCGAAGTGGGTGTCCACGATGACGGCCGGTTTCCCGTAGATGTGGAACAGGATGACGTTGGCGCTCTTCCTGCCCACCCCCGGAATGCGGATCAGGTCTTCCATCGCGTCGGGAACGCGGCCGCCGAATTCGCGGAGGAGCGTTTCCGCCGCCAGGCGGATATTCCGGGCTTTGACACGGTAAAAACCCAGCGGCCGGACGAGGGCTTCCACATCCTCCCCGGAGG
>CAZGUL010000097.1:0-1153 GCA_964529055.1 uncultured Spirochaetaceae bacterium | reverse complement strand
GGAGGAGGCGGCCAGGTCCCCCGGCGCGGGGTAACGGCGAAAAAGCTCCGGGGTGGCCCTGTTGACCGCCGCGTCGGTGGTCTGGGCGGACAGGATGACGGCGATCAGAAGCTGGTACGGATTGGAAAAGACGAGGAGCGGACGAATGTCCGGGAATTCCCGGGCCAGAATGTCGTGGATCGCCCGGGCCCGGGCCGCTTCAGACCGCGGAGCCACTTCCGCCCGGACCGCCCTTCGCGCCGACTTTGTCCCGGTACATCGCCTCGTCGGCGAGGGAAAGAAGCTCGTCGGAGGTTATGCCGGACTCGGGAGCGTACTCGGCGAAACCCCGGGAAACCCCAAACTCATAGGGCTTCCGGCTCTGCAGTTTCATTTCCTTCAGCCGCGTATCGGCGCGGCGGAACACGGACCCCGCGTGGATCCGGGTGCAGTCGGGCAGGATGATGAGAAACTCGTCCCCTCCAAGCCGGCACAGCACATCCGAATCCCGCAGCGATTCCTTCAAGGCCCCCGCCACGCAGCGGATCAGGAAATCGCCCTCCGCGTGGCCGAAATTGTCGTTCACCGACTTGAGGTCGTTGATGTCCACGAAGCAGATCGTCAGATGCGTGCCGTTGCGCTCCGAGAGCCGGAGCTGCTGCTCGAAAATCGTGAGTCCCATGCGCCGGTTGAAGACGTCGGTAAGGGCGTCCATGGTCGCGTACTGGACCAGTTCGCTTTCCATGTGCTTCCGGGCGCCGATGTCCCGGAAAACGAGCATCTTCCCCCTGACGCGCCCGGCGTTGCCGCGGAGGGGGGAAACCTTGACGTCGAACCATTTTCCCCCGGCGGAGGTTTCGATGCTGATGGAAGGCTCGGCCTCGTCGGCCCCTCCGCAGTGCTCGGTCAGCCCCGGCCAGTCCGCGAAAATTTCCGCCGCCGGTTTCCCCAGGCCCGCCGCGGTGACCCCCAGGGCCCTTTCCGCGGCCGGGTTCATCGTCACCAGACGGCCGCGGGTGTCCAGGACCAGGACGGCGTCCTCCATTTTCCGGAACAGCATGTCCCGGGCGAAGGGCACCATGTCGAGGATACGGAAGCGCAGAAAGACGAGGAAGAGCAGGACGATCATGACGGCGAAGGCCGCCGGCGTTATATCGACGCGGCACGGGCTGCC
>CAZGUL010000096.1:0-8940 GCA_964529055.1 uncultured Spirochaetaceae bacterium | reverse complement strand
AAACGAATACTATGAAGAAAGTACTTGCTTAAAATAGCAGAAGTGTCAAATACTTGAAGGGGAGCTATGAACAACAACGACATCGTACCCGGATTTGACGAAGAGAAAGACGAAAGTCTCAAAATACGGCTCCAAAAGGTAGACTCCGCCGAAGGGTGCTTGATACTCTATCTGACGGGTTACATCGATACATATAATTCGAATTTCTTCCAGAAACGCGTGAACCGCGCCGTCGAAGGCGGATTCATCCGGCTGATTTTCCACTGCAGCGGCCTCAACTACGTTTCCAGTACCGGCATCGGTTCGTTTACGGCGTTTCTCAAGGCGGTGAAGCCCCGCGGGGGCGATCTGGTCCTGCTGGAGATTCAACCCAAGGTATACGAGGTTTTTCAGCTCCTCGGCTTTTCCCAGTTTTTCAACATCAAGGACAGCCTGGACGAAGCGGTGGATTTCTTTTCCAAAGGCGCCGTCAAAGTGGAATCCGACCTTTTCCCGAAAATCTTCAAATGCCCCATCTGCTCGAAAAAACTCAAGGCCACGAAACCGGGCCGCTTCCGGTGTTCGGAATGCAAGACGATCCTCGCCATCGACAATTCCGGCCAGGTTTTTCTGGGATAATCGGTCCGTAATCCGGCAGGCCGAAAAATTTCATCGATTTTCCGAATTCGCGTCATCACTTCCGATACAATCCTGATTCGTACGCTCTCTGCCTGCGCGGAGACCCGGTTTCCCCGGGTGACCCTCCTTTTTTCCCGAACCCCGCAGCGGGAACCGGGGACGGAGGATGTGGTCGTTGAGGATGTGGTCGTTTTTCCCGCCGAACTCCTGCCGGCCCTGCTCGCTTCCCGGGCCCCCGCGCGGCCGGAAGCCCTCATCGCCTACGGCTCCGTGGAACAGATGGGAGCAGCCTTCGCCTGCGGCTGCGCGGACTTTCTCGCCGATCCCTGGCTGCCGGACGAACTTTTTCACCGGGCTGTGAGGGTCGGGGAAAAAGGCTACATCGATTTCCCCGGCGGCAGGATCGAAATCGCGCCTTTCGCGCTGATGTCGGGAAACGTCACCGTGGCCCTGTCCCGGCAGGAACATCTTCTGCTTCGCCTGCTGGCCCGCCACATCGACACACCCGTTCCGCGGGAACTCCTGCTCCGTGAACTGGGTCCCCTGCGGGCCGGTGAGGCGTCCCGGGCCGTGGATGTCCACATCGCCGTTCTGCGGGGAAAACTCCGCCTGTGCGGCATGGGAGGCCTCGCGGGAAACCCCATCCGGGCCGTTCGGGGCGTCGGATACGCGCTGGTGAACGGCTTGTGAGAAACCTGTGGATAACTTATCTCTTTATCCGACTGTAATTTATCAGGAAAACGACTTTACCCCGGAACAGCGGAGAAGGTCCGGCAGGCGGTTGATGGAACGATCTAATTCTTTTTATATAAGGAAGATACGCAAAGCTTCAACGGAATCGGATGCGGTTCGTCCCGGTGTTTCCCCCCGCGGCGTTTCGGGACCCTATGTGCGCAACCTGTGGGTATCTTGTTCGGTTTTTCATAGTCCCCCGCCCCGTTGAAATAGTTATATCCTCATGCTACGATTGATTTTGTGAAGGATTCACTGGTAGTCCCGGTGCGGTTCGTTTTCCGCGCTGTCATGTATTTCGCGTGCATCGGGCTTGTGGCGGCTCTTTTCCGGTACGGGAAATCGGCCGGCAGGGAACCTTTTATCGCAGCCTTCCTCCTCATCGCCGCATCCCGGGGACCGGTCATCGGTTTCTTTTCCCTGTTTTTCTCCCTCCTTGTTTCGCACTTCAGCATCATCCGGCGTCCGGGAATGAAAACCCTGTCCCTGGTTCTCCTGTTGTCGTCCGCTTTCTTTTCCCTGTATCTGGGTCTGTTCGGTCTCTCCCGGCTGGCCGGGGAGTTTCGGCATGGGGGAGTTCCGGCGGGTCTCCCCGTTTCCGGTGAGCGGCTCGGAAAAGCGGGGGACTCGTTCATCTGGATCGGCGACGCCGATGCGACGCCGACGCGGACCATTCTCGTGCTGGATCGCGGAAAGGGAGCCGCGGGATTTCAGCTTTTCCCCGAGGGGCTCCACGATCCGGAAAAAGGGACCCTGAGAATCCTGAAAACCGGCCGGGAAATCCGGCTATCCGGCGGCGACGCCGGTGAGGCTCCGCGGTTCATCGCTCCCTTCATCCGCGACCTTTCGTACATCGCGTCCTCTGCCGCGCCGAAAGAACTTTTCGACCCCCGGGCGGCCGTCTTCGTATTCGCGCTGGCCTTCTTCGGGTTTTCCCTGTGGACCCCGGCCCGGTTCTCCCGCTGGCCGCTTTTCAACGTCTGGATCGTTTTCGGCCTCGCCTGGCTCGTCTTGACCGCAGTGCATTTCATCGGCACCGGGCTGGCTCCGGAACTGGCGCGGCTGGAGCGTCTGGGGCCCGTCGCCGCGTACCTGCCGGCCGCGTTCCCCGGTGTCTGCGGCATGGTTTTATTTCTGGGCGGACTTCTGCTCCGGCCTCTTTCCGATTGGAAAAGGGACCTGCGGGTATGAGAGGGAGCATGATGAAATCGGGCAGGATCCTGTTCCTCGCCTATGCCGGCGGACTGGCCGCGCTGGCGGCTTACTCTTTTCTGACCGTTCCGGTGCTGAAAACGGGGCGGTACGAGTGGATCATCGGAAACACGCTGACGCTTTTCATCCGCGGCTTCATACCCCTGCACATGGCCGCCCTCCTCTTCGGCCATTCGGTGTACTTCACCGCCGGCGAGCTTTTCCGGGAAGCGGAAAGGCAGGAGGTTTTTCTTAGGATCGTCAAATCATCGTCGATCCTTTTTCTCATCCTCGCGGCGCTGTACACGGGACTTCTGGAAGGCGTACTTCCCGCGGGCATAAGGCTCCGGGACGAGGCGGTCCGGAAAAACGCGGCTGCCGAGGAGCTTCTCGTCAGGGCCCGCGGCGCGCTGGAGGAAAAACGGTTTCGCGATGCCCAGACCTACCTGGACCATTACGGTACGATCGTTCCCGACGATCCGGACGTGAAAAAGGACCGGGAGACGGCGAAGGCTGGCGCCGCCGCGGAGGAGGTTCCGGAGAAGCCCGCCGTAAATCCGGAAACGGCGGTACTCCCGCTGCGAGAGATGTCCTTTCAGGACTTCCTCGCCCGGGCCGAGGAACGATTCGCGGGGGAGGATTACATCAGCGCCGAACATTACGCGGCGATGGCCCATAAAATGGACGATCGGCACCCGGCGCCGAAACGCATCATGGCGGAGAGCCGGGACAGGATTTCCCGGACCCGCCTCTCCCGGCAGGCCAGGGAAAACATCGAATTTTTCCGCGGGAAAAGGATCGGGTACGACCTGTTGAACGGCGGGGATTACATCGGGGCGTTTTACCACCTGCAGGACCTTCTGAAGGCGCAGCCGGACGATCCGGACGTCCTGCGTTACCTGGAAGCCGCCTACCGGGGAACCCGGAAAATCTCCTTTTTCCTCGACGAGGTCCCCGGGGCGCCGATCCCCCTGGAGGAGGGCCGGGATGTTCTTTTTCTCAACCGGAGTGATGAAAACAGCCGCGAATTCCTGCACATCCGGAGCATCGTTCCCTCCTACGCAGGGGACACCCGGTACCGCAAACCCGAGCTCGAAACGGTCGGCCGGGACCGGGACGGCGGAAACGGGATTTTCAGCCGGATAGCGCGGTTTTTCCGTTCCTCCGACCCTTCCGCCCCGGCGGGCGAGCCGACCGGTTATTACGCGCTGGGTATCGAGGGCATCAGGATTTCCCGGGACGGGGACAAAATCTTCCACTTCAAGGCGCCGTACGGGAAATTCATCGAGAATACCCTGGTGATGCACTGCCTCGACCGGGGACGGAGGGACAAACCGCTTCTCCCGGTTTATCTGGCCGGGGAAGCCCCGGATCAGGCGCCGTCGGTGATCCGCGTCACCGCTGCGCCGGAAGAGCTGGACAGGCTTTCGGCGGGGATATCCGGTTTCCACGGCTTCAACGTGTGGGAGCTCGGGGCCCTGGCGAAGACCTTTGCCCGCCTCGGCTGGGACCCGGAACCCGCGCACCGCGCCTTTCTCGACCGGCTTTTTCTGCCGTTTTCGTTCCTGACCCTGTCCTTCGCGGCCGCGGCCTTCGGGCTGCGGCTCCGAAGCCGCTATCTCGCCGGACCGCCCGCGGGAACTTTCCTGTTTCTTCCCGTCCTGCCTTTCCTGACGGCGTTCGTCTTCGAGGTGTACAGGTACGCATGCTCCGCCCTGCCGTCGGCGGTTTTGTCCGTCCACGGTTTTGCCCCGGCGCTGGCCGTTTTTCTCGTCATGCAGGGCTTCCTGCTTCTCTTCGCCCTGATCCTGACGGCACGGCAGGTGAGGGGATGAAACAACCCGGCAGGTTCCCGTGGAAGGGCAAGCTGGCAGGGGGGCTTTTCGGGATGCTCGCGGGGCCTTTCGGTTTTTTCCTGGGTTTCCTCATCGGGCATCTTATCGACCTCATCATGGAATCGGCGGTCATAAGGCGTCGGATTTCCGCGTTTCTCGCCGATCCCGACGCATCCTCCCTTTCCGGCTGGGAAAACGGCATGTATTCGTATTTCACCCTCGCCGCCGCTGCCTTTGCCGCCAACGGAGGGCGGGCGCGACGGAACGAGGAAGCCCTTTACAGGCGGCTGGGTGAATACTATCCCCTGAGGGACGGAGATTACAAATACCTGCAGGAGATCCTCGAGAACGTCGACGGTCTCGGGGAGGAGATAAACCTTCCGGCCCATGCCCGGATCGTCCTCGAGGGGGCGGAAGAGGGAAAGCGGGACGGACTTTTCCGGGGGCTTGTTTCCTTCGCGAGCGCGGACGGGGCAGCCGCACTGCGGAATCCCGCCGCGGGACTTCTCCGGGGGATCGCATGGCTCTGGAATGTGGACGCCGATGCCTGGGCCGGCATCAGGGAAGAACGGTCCGCCGACGAGACCGCGTGGGAAATCCTCGGTTTGAAGCCAGGAGCCTCCGCGGAGGAAGTAAAACGGGTGTTCCGCGTCCTGGCCTCGCAGTTTCACCCCGACGGCGCCGCGGCGCTGTCGGAAATTCAGAGACGGGAAACCGAGGAAGCCTTCCGGAGGATCCGCCGGGCCTACGACGACTGCATCACGAGCCTTACGCGTTCAGCCGGGTGATCCGGGCGCCCAGGCTCGCAAGTCTGTTGGTCAGATTTTCGTATCCCCTTTCGATCTGATACACGTTGTGGATCGTGCTGTCGCCCTCGGCGCAGAGGGCGGCGATTACCATGGCCATGCCGGCCCGGACGTCCGGGGAGGTGAGCTCCGACCCGCGCAGCCTGCAGGGCCCGCTGACGACGGCCCGGTGGGGGTCGCAGAGGACGATTTTCGCCCCCATCTCGATGAGCTTGTCGACGAAAAACATCCGGGATTCGAACATTTTCTCGTAGACCAGCACCGTCCCCTCCACCTGGGTCGCCACGACCAGCGCGATGCTGGTGAGGTCGGCGGGAAAACCCGGCCAGGGTGCGTCGTCGATTTTCGGTATCAGGCCTCCCAGGTCGGGTATCACCCGGAGCTGCTGATCCGCGGGAACCAGGATGGAGGAGCCGCTCTGTTCCCAATGGATGCCGAGCTTCGCGAACGCGATCTTGGTCATCCTGAGATTCCGCGGTTCGGCGTCGAGGATTTCGATCTCCCCCCGGGTGACTGCGGCAAGTCCGATGAAGGACCCGATTTCCATGTAATCGCTGCCGATCCTGAATTCCGTTCCCGACAGCTTTCCGACACCCTCGACCGTGAGGATGTTGGAGCCTATGCCGCCGATTTTCGCGCCCATGGAGTTGAGCATCCGGCAGAGGTCCTGCACGTGCGGTTCCGAAGCCGCGTTCTCGATGACCGTCCTGCCCTCGGCGAGGACGGCCGCCATGACCGCGTTTTCCGTGGCCGTTACGGAGGCTTCGTCGAGAAAGATTTCCAGGCCCGTGAGCTTGTTGGCGGTGAAAACGAAACTGTGGTCGATTTCGACCCGTGCGCCCAGATCGGTCAGGGCGAGAAAATGGGTGTCCATGCGCCTTCGTCCGATCACATCCCCCCCGGGGGGAGGCATCACGACTTTTCCCGTTCGCGCCAGAAGCGGTCCGGCGAAAAGCAGGGAGGCGCGGATCTTTTTCGCCAGTTCGGCCGGAATCTCGCTGCGGATGTCGACGGCCCTGATCTCGTACGCGTTGGGCGAAAGCTTTTTGACGGAAGCGCCCAGGGCCGTGATGATTTCCAGCATGACGCCCACGTCCTCGATGTCCGGGATGTTTTTCAGAACCACCGGCTCGTCCGTCAGAAGAGTCGCGCTGATGCAGGGAAGAGCCGCGTTCTTGTTGCCGCTGGCCTTGATTTTCCCCTTGATCGGAAAATTGCCTTCGATTTTATACTTGTACATGAAATCACTCCTGCAGCCGGATCCCGAAAATCAATACGGAAGAAAGTGGAACATTTTCGTTCCGAAAGGATTGCGGTTCATCCCCAGGCGGGCGGTGAAAAAATAATTTTCTCCGTCCGCGGTCACCCGGATCGTGAAAGGGAAACTTTCGGGGCCGTCGGCCCCCAGCGGAAAGGGGTTTTCCAGAACCTCCGGGAAAACGACCTCGGAAATCTCCCGCTTCAGCGTCTCCGCGGAAAAGGAAAAGTCGCCGGCAGCATGCACGACGCCGTCCAGGGGGGAAAATTTGAAAATCCGGTCCAGCGTCTTCGCCACGTCCTTTTTTCGTGAAGCCTCGGCGTCCCGGGGCGCCAGGGTGAATTCGAGAAAACGTCTCCAGCTGCGGACCGAAAGCAGATCCCCCGCGGTGGCGAAGAATTTCCGGAGGTTCCTCACGATATTCGTGCTCCGGTGTTTCCGGTACGTCGTCCCGTCCCACCGGTACCAGGTGATGTAGGTTTCGTAGCCCGTGGAGTCCTCGAAAACGTCCTCGAAGAGAAGAAGGTCCGCGGTCCCGTTGCCGTCGACGTCGCGGGTGTACGCCCGCACGTCCGCCTTTTCGCGGAACGTGAAGACCGCGTGTTTCCCCGGGGAGGAAAACAGGACCCATACATGTTCCTTGCCGTCGGTGGAGGGAAAAAGCAGGGACACGCCGTACGGAAGACGGCCGGACGCGGGAAACTGCAATTCCGAAAAGGCGGCGCAGACCCTTCGGGTTCCGGCGTCGACGGATTTGGCGTGGACGACCTCGCGGCCTTTTCTGAGAAAAACCTCGACGGTGAAAGGAAAATCCTCCCCGGCGGGATCGTACAGGCGCCGGAAATCGGAAAGATGGCCGAAGGAGGCTTTTTCCGGCCGGTCCGCGCCGACGGCCAGAAGGATGACATCCTCCACCGCGTCCGCATCGAGATCGTGGAGAAAAAACAGGGGGCCGCCGCCGCCGGAAACGGCGGTTTTCCCCCGGGGGAGCCGCGAAACCGCGGAATGAACGGCTTCGGCCGGTCCGAGCGGAACGACAGGGTCCGCCGCCTGTTCCTTTTCCGCCTGCAGAATCTGAGTTTCCCGGGGCCTCGGAGGGCTTTCCGCCGGCACGGAGTCGCGGATCCGCGGCGTTTCGCGGACCGCCTGCGAGGCGGCCGGCTCCGTCCGGCACCCGATGAGAGAAAAGAGCAGTATGATAAAAAAAGGCTGGATCATCCGCGTGTCCGTTTCGCATAATACACCATTCCGGGGGTAAAATCCATGACGCGCGGCCTCCTCTGTACGTAGATTTTTTTTCCGCGGAAAGTGTATAAATACCCGTCGAGTCATTCTCGTTTCATAAGGACAGACAGATGAAAGTACTGAAATTCGGGGGCAGTTCCGTCAAGGACGCGGAAAAAATAGCCCATGTGGTTTCGATCATTCGCGAAATGGCGGGGGACGGAGGAATCTGCGTCGTCTTTTCCGCGATGAAAGGAATAACCGACGATCTTATCAAGGCCGCCAGGGACGCCGAGGCCGGAGGGACCGCGTACAGGGACATCATCGCCGACATCCGTGACCGGCAGGTGCGGGCCGTGGACGGGCTTTTTCCCGAAAAAATGCGTGCGGCGGCCGCGGCGCCGCTTCTGGAGATGTGCGCCGAGGCGGCGGACATCCTGCACGGCATTGAGCTCGTCAAGGAATGTTCGCCCCGCAGCATGGACCTGGTCATGAGCTTCGGTGAAAGACTCAACTGCAGACTCATCGCCGCTTACATGCGCGGCCTGGGCATGAAGGCGGACTATTTCGACGCCCGTGATTTCATCATCACCGACGACAGGTACGGAAACGCGGTTGTGGACTTCAAAAAGAGCTACCGGAACGTCAAAAGAAAGCTCGGCGCCTGCAAAGGCATCGCCGTCGTGACGGGATTCATAGCTTCGACACCGGAGGGCGTGACGACGACCCTCGGCCGGAACGGGTCAGATTACACCGCTTCGATCGTCGCCGCCGGAATCGGCGCCGAATCCATCGAAATCTGGAAGGACGTCGACGGGGTCCTCAGCGCGGATCCCTCCTCGGTAAAGAACGCTTTCGTCATCGACGAGGTGAGCTACGAGGAGGCGATGGAGATGAGCTTTTTCGGAGCGGAGGTCATCCACCCGTACACGATGATACCCGCCATCGACGGCGACATACCGCTGTGGATAAAGAACACGATGGATCCGTCGGTCCGGGGAACCCTGATCGCGAAGGACATCAAACGCCACTCCCATCCCATCACCAGCATCGCGTCGATCGAGGACGTGGCCCTCATCAACGTGCAGGGAAACGGCATGGTGGGGACCCCGGGGATCGCGTGCAGGGTTTTCTCCGCCCTCGCGAAATCGGACGTCAACGTCATCATGATTTCCCAGGCATCCTCGGAACACAGCATCTGCATCGTCTGCCGCAATGAACAGGCCGACAAGGCACTGGCGGGTCTGCGCACCGAGTTGAAGCGCGAGCTGGAGGC
>CAZGUL010000095.1:0-8959 GCA_964529055.1 uncultured Spirochaetaceae bacterium | reverse complement strand
CGAATAGGCGGCCCTGCTGATGACCCCCGTCTGAAAAAGCAGGTACAGGAAAGCGATCGCCGCCGTCGCCAGAGTCAGTACGGCGAAGCTGCCGCACGACCGGGCCCTTCCGCCCCGCTCAAGCCGCCTCCCGGGGGTTTTCGCCGGAGCTGTCCCGGCCTCCCCCCGGCGGGAGAGAAGGGAGGCTTTCCGCGCCAGCACCGCGGCCGCCCACAGGTATCCGAGGAAGGTCACGTAGCTGATCCGCGGCCCCATCTCGCGGGTGAAATATTCGGCCTTGAAATCGTACACGAAGGGCAGGTCCCGGCGGAAAAACAGGGACACCCATGCGGTGGCTCCGGCGAGGAGAAAACCGGCGGACGCGATCCTGCCCTCCCCCGGAAAAACGTCCCCCCCGTAGAGATACGCGAACCTGACCAGACAGGCGACGCCGAAGACGATCAGGTTCGAAACCTGTCCGGTCAGGGCGCCCGCGGGGGAGAACAGGGAGTACCGGACCGTGTAGGAGAGGAGGAGCAGGAAAAGGGACAGCAGGTATCCCAGGAGGTACAGGGTCTCCCGCGGCTTGTCTTTCAGCGTCAGGAGGTACCCGCACATGAAACCGAACAGGATCGTCGTCGTGAAGGACGGAACGGCCAGGTTTCCGAGCAGGATCCCGCTCATTTCCTCCTTCTCCCCAGCCGCTTGCTGAGGGCCTGCGGCGATATGCCCAGGAGCCCGGCCGCGGCGGCCTGATTTCCCCCGGACCGGGACAGGGACTCCGCGATGAGCCCCTCGGTCATTTCCCGCAGCGTGGGGAGCCTGTCGGGGCAGTCCGCCGCGGTCGATGACGGCTGCGGAGCGTCCCGTCCCGCGCCGGATCCCATGGCCTCGCGAAAGGCGCCGGCGGACAGGGCCCCGTCCCTGTGGAGCGACAGCGCGTTCACGATCATCGTCCGCAGCTCCCGGACGTTTCCCGGGAAATCGTACGAGGCGAGAAGGCCCGGGAGGTCCCGCGGGACGGCGGGCTTCTTCTTTTTCAGGTCCCGGGAAGCCTCGCCGAGGAAGTGTTCGACGAGAAGGGGGATGTCGTCCTTCCGGTCCCGCAGCGGGGGGATCCGTATCTCGTGGGTCCGCAGCCGGAAGTACAGGTCTTTCCGGAACCGGCCCGATTCGACCAGGGCGGCCAGGTCCTGGTGCGTGGCGATCACGAAACGGGCGTCCGCGGACCGCGGCAGATCCGAGCCGAGGGGGTAATACTCCCGCTGTTCGATGAGCCTGAGCAGCTTGATCTGGCTCTGGGGAGACAGGTCTCCGATCTCGTCGAGAAAAAGGGTGCCCCCCGCCGCCCGCTGGACCAGTCCGGTCCGGGGGGAATCGGCTCCGGTGTACGCGCCTTTGACATGTCCGAATAGGGTGTCCGCGAACATCGCGTCGTCCAGACCGGCGGCGTTGACCGTCACCAGGTCCCCCCGTCGCCCGCTCGCGCGATGGACCGCCTCGGCGAGCAGTTCCTTGCCGGTGCCCGTTTCCCCCAGAATGAGCACAGGCTCCGCAGTCCGGGCGACGGACTCGACGAACGCGAAGATCGCCCGCATCCGCCTGTCACGGGTCACGATCTTTTCGAAGACCCCGGGGTGCGCGAGTTCCCCCGCCAGCAGACTGTCTCGCAGCCGCTCGTAGCGCAGGGAAAGGTCCCGGAGCTCCACCGCCCGCCGGAGACCGCTCACCAGGCGGCTGGGCTCCACCGCCTTCACCATGTAGTCGAAGGCCCCGGATTTCATGCACCGCACGGCGACGTCGATGTCCTCGGAGGCCGTGATGATGATGACGGGAACCTCCGGCCGGATTTCCCTGATTTTTTCCAGAAGAACGTCGCCGGGGAGATGGGGCATCGCGATGTCCAGCAGGACGGCCGCGACCTCCGTCTTCTCCAGAATGGGCAGGACCTCCCGGGGATCGCTTGAGGCGATGATATTTCCGATTCCCGCGGCCTTGAGCGCCTTCGTTTCGCTGGAAAGCACCGACTCCTCGTCGTCCACGAGAAGTACGGGTAATTCCGGGTAAAGATCGCCGGCCATCGCGACCCCCTGCATCTTTTTCCTTATAAGTTTAGTCCCCCGCCGGCGGGAGGTCAATGCGGCGGCGTCCGCGCGTTGACAAAGCCCGGCGGGCTTTGTAGTCTTGCGGGGTCATGGTAGGAATAAAGCTCGCGGACGGCGGTTTCTTTCCGATCCTCGCGGATGGCCGGCCGGGTTCGAAAAAGACACTTCTCACCACCGCGCGGGACGGACAGAAAGAGGTCCACATCGAAATCTGGCGGGGCAGGCCGGGACTTCCGGCAGCCCGCGGGGAATTCATCGCCGACCTGGTCCTGGAAGGTCTTCCCTCCGCCGGCGGCGAAAAAACGGACATCGAACTCTCCCTGTCGCTGGACACGGCCCTCAATCTTTCGGCATCCGCCCGCGACCTGTGCTCCGGGGACTACCAGAGTCTGCGGATCGCCATGGAGAGGCCGGAAAAGGACGCCTTCGCCCTTCCGGAAACGCGCCGCCCGTCCGGCCCCCGGCCTTCCGCAGGCGGGCCCCGTCCCAACGGAATCGCCGCGGCGGCATTCGTCGTCTTCGGCCTTCTCATCCTTTCGGTGCTGGCGTACGCGGTCTTTCGCTTCTTCGAGGCCGCATGATCCGTTTTCCGGCAAAACTTACCGTCCTCGTCCTCGCGGCCGCCGCCGTCGCCGCCTGTTCCGCTTCCGGCGGCCGGTTCCTGGGGCCGTCCGCCGCGGGGATCATCGAAAAAGCCCTGGTTGGAGACAACGAATTCCTGAAGAGCGCGGACCTGTCGCTCCTCGACGCATCCGCCCTGATCCGCGGAAAACCCGGCTCGGTCTATTACCTGGCGCACCGCTTTCACGAGCTGGACATGCCCGCGGAAGCGGAGTTTCTGCTCCGGAAGACCTTCGACGGGGACGCTGACCCCTGGCGCAGGGAGGCGGGCCGGGAACTCGCGGTCCTTCTGGACCGGGAAGGAGGCGAAACCGACTTTCTCCTCATCGCCCGGCAGTTCCGGGACCTTTATCCGGACGATCCGGAGGGCCGCGTCTTTCTGCTCGGCGCCCTCTTCCGGTGCGAAATGCACGAAGAGCTGGTCCGCGAAGCCGGGGACGCCGCAGCGGCGGGACCGGAGGAGCTTTTCCTCCTGGCCCGTGCGCACCGGAAACTCGGCAGGCCGGACTGGAAGGAAACGGTCCGGAAACTCTTCCGCGACCATCCCGCCGGAGAGGTCCACATCAGGGCCCGGGATGTTTTTGCCGCCCCGGCCGAAACGGGCTTCCCGGCGGCCGAGACGGCCTTCTTCCGGGCCAAGGCGGCCCGCGCCGCCGGGTCCTGGGCCGCCGCACGCCCGGGATACAGGGGCGCCCCCGCGGCGTACCGGGGGAGCGCGCCGTTCGTCCGGGAATACGGGGAGATTCTGCAGAAGACCGCCCACCACCGGGACGGCGTCCGGGAATTCGAAAAGATGCTTCCCGGCCTGCGGGGGCAGGCCCTTCTCGCCGGGCGGGAACAGCTCGGCAGGCTGTACCGTCTGGCCGGCAGGTACGAAAAAAGCGTCGCCGTGCTGAAGGAGGCCCTGGAGCAGCGGGAGGAAACCGGCGGCTTCGAGGACAGGATCATCTGGTACATCCTGAGTTCTTCGCTCCGCCGGTCCCCGGAAAAAATGCTGAAGGAGTTCGCGCTCCACGCGCCGAAGATGCGGGACCCGGCATACTTTTCGGACCTGTTCGAAGCCCTCGGTTCGGAGCTGGTGCGCAGGGGGATGTGGCGCCTTCTCGGGGAGGCGTTCGAGGCGGCTGAGAAAGCCGCGGCCCCGGAGGACGCCGGCCGGTTAGCGTTCCTGCTCGCCGCGGCGATCCGCGGGGGCCTGTACAAACCTCCGGCCGGCTCTCCGTCGGCGGGGGAACTCCTGGAAACCGCCTTCGCCCGGGGCGGTCCCTACTACTCCCTTCTCGCCGGGATCGCGCTGGGCAGGCCCTTTTCCCCGCCCGAAGCGGAGGGCCCCGGCGGCGCCCCCGCGGACGGGAACGCGGAGATGTCCCCGGATGACCTGTATGTCCGGGGTTTCGCCGAATTCAAGCTGTCCCGGAGGGGGATGAAAGCCGCCGGGAGCCGCATGGACGGCCTGCGGCTCGAAACGGCGGCGGACCTCGCGGCGATGGAGGCGGCGGACGGCCGGTACATCGACGGCCTGCGGCTCCTCTCCCGGACGGTCCGCCGGAACGGCTTCGTCCCGGGCCGGAAAACGCTGGAGATCCTGTATCCTCCGGCTTTCCGGGTCGAAATGGACGCCGTCGTTTCCGAATATTCCCTGCCGCCGGCGGTTTTTTACGCGCTGGTGCGGGAGGAAAGCCATTTCGAGCCGTCCATCCGCTCCCACGCCGGCGCCGTGGGGCTGGCCCAGCTCATGCCGTCCACGGCCCGGGACGTGGCCCGGAAGCTCCGGATAGAAAAACCCGTGCTGACGGACCCCGCCACGAACCTCAGGATCGGCGGCCGGTACCTGAAGGACCTGACAAACCGCTTCGGCGAAGGGGTGTACGCCCTGGCGGGTTACAACGCGGGGGGCGGCAGGGTGTCCCGCTGGAGGAAACAGATGCGCGGCCTGCCCGGCGTCCTCTTCGCCGAGGCGATACCCTTCGTCGAGACGCGGGAATACATCCGCAAAGTGCTTGTTTCGGCGGTCCATTACGGGTATCTTTACGGGGGAAAAAGCTCCGGTGAAACGGCTGCGGACATCTTTTCCGACTTCGCCGCGCTTCCGGGAGGGGAGAATCCATGAATTATCCGCAGGCCCTCGTCTTCGGCCTCCTTCAGGGAATGACGGAATTTCTTCCGGTTTCGAGCTCCGGCCACCTTGTCGTCCTCAAGGTCCTCTTCGGTCTCCGGGAGGTCCCCCGGCTCTTCGACGTGGTGCTTCACGTGGCGACCCTCCTCGTGGTTTTCGTCGTTTTCCGCCGGAAAATCCTGGAACTTCTCGGCGCCATCCTCAGGTTCGTCCGCGGGCGGCGGCGGCCGGAAGACGCTCCCCTCCTCGCATTCGTGCGGGTCATCATCACCGCCACGGTGTTCACCGGAGTCATCGGGCTCCTGATCAAGGACAGCGGAGCGGAAAATCATCCCCGGCTCGTGTCGGCCCTCTTCATCGTCACGGCCGTTCTTCTCGTCGCGGCGGGACGGCGCTCCGCAGGGGCCGGCGGCCGACCCGGACTGAAGGAGGCGGTCATCGTCGGAATCGCCCAGGGTGTCGGCGTCCTGCCGGGAATTTCCCGGTCGGGAATCACCATATCCGCCGCCCTCCTGGCGGGGATGGACCGGCGGGAAGCGGGGGAATTCTCCTTTCTGCTCGCGATTCCGGCCATACTTGGCGCCTTCATTCTGACCCTGAAGGATGCGGGGGAGCTCGCGGCGGTCGTCGCCCCGGGGCCCCTCGCGGCGGGTTTTATCGCGGCATTCGCCGCCGGTTACGCCGCGCTCAGGATACTCCTGGGTCTCGTCCGGGGAGGACGGCTCGGCTGGTTCGCCCTGTACCTGGTGCCCCTCGGTCTGTGGGGGCTTTTTTTCCTGTGATTTCATCCGATACTTAAACGAAAGGGATTCTCCGTTGAAAATACGCAACCTATCCGTCCCGACCGCGGTCGGGCTCGTCATTTTCGGACTGCTCTGCCTGACCGTCCTCGTGCTTCATCTGGGGCCGGCGGCGGGCGGGGCGGAAGAATTCTCCGGGTTCGGAGCGTTTCTCGGAGGCTTCCTCTTCAAGAGCTTTCACTACGCGTCCTTTTTCATTCCCGTCTATTTAATCGGCTGCGGGATACTCCTCGTCGTCCGGCCCTTCCGGCTCGACCTCCTCCTGCTGCTCAATTACCTCATTCTGCCGTTTTTCACCCTGGGACTGGCCCTGCGGCTCTTTCTGGGGTATCACGTCCACGACGCTCCGGCGACGGCTTTTTTCGCCTCGTCGTTCACCGTGCTGGGCGGCGGCTTCCTGGCGGCCCTTCTTTTCGTCCTGGAACTTGCGCTGGTCCCGGGCCTGCATTCCCGGCTCTCCCGGTTTTTCCGGGCCCGCCGCGAGGCCGCCGCCGGGGAGGTCCCTGCCGCCGAAACCGCCGCCGGTGAGGAGGAGCCGGCAAGGGCCCGGGAATTCCTTCCCCTCCTCCGGGAAGATTCCCCGCTGGCGCTCCGCCCGGTACCCGGCGGGGAGCCGGCGGACCGGGAACCCCCGCCGGGACCGCCGCCGGCGGCCCCGTACGACGGGGCCCGGAACGAGGAGGACGACCCCGGGGAGGAGGACCTCGCGGCGGAGGAGCCGGAGGAGCTCGGGGAGCCGGAAGACATCGAGTCCGCCGCGGAGTACGAAGTCGTTCCGGAGGAAGCCGCCGACGGGGTCCCCGAAATTCCGCCTCCGGCCGTCCCCGCAGTCCGGGGCAGGGCGGACAGGAAATACGCCGTTCCCGTGGAGGGTCTCCTGTCGGTGTACGCCGACGGCCGCTACTGGGAAATCGACGAGGAAACCCGCCGCGCCGGGGACGTCCTGCGTTCGACGCTGGAGGAGTTCAAGATCCAGGCCGAGGTCGTGGGCATCCGGAAGGGCCCCGTCATCACCATGTTCGAAATTCTTCCGTCCCCGGGAGTCAAGCTTTCGAAGATCGTCAACCTGGCGGACAACATCGCCCTGCGCCTCGCGGCGTCCAGCGTCCGGATCGTCGCGCCGATCCCAGGCAAGCACGCCGTGGGCATCGAGATCCCGAACAAGCACCGGGCCATCGTGTCCTTCGCGGAAATGATCAACTCCGAGAAATTCTCCAGCGCGAAAATGGAAATCCCGGTGGCGCTGGGAAAGGACATCGCCGGCGAGGCCCAGATCATCGACCTGGTAAACACGCCGCACCTCCTGATCGCCGGCGCGACGGGCTCCGGAAAGTCGGTCTGCGTCAACTCGATCATCTGCTCCATCCTGTACCGGAGGTCTCCGGAGGAGGTAAAGCTGATCCTGATCGACCCGAAGATCGTGGAGCTCAAATTCTACAACGACGTTCCCCACCTTCTGACGCCGGTCATCACGGAACCGAAAAAGGCCTTTCAGGCCCTGCAGTACGCGATCTACGAAATGGAGCGGCGCTACTCGATGCTGGACGGACTGGGCGTGCGGGACATCCGCTCGTACAACCGGAAGATCAAGGCGAAGAACATCGCGACGACCTTCATGCCGTACCTGGTCATCGTGGTGGACGAGTTTGCGGACCTGATGGCCACCACCGGCAAGGAACTGGAATCCACGCTGGCCCGCCTCGCGGCGATGAGCCGGGCCGTGGGCATCCACCTGGTCCTTGCGACCCAGCGGCCGTCCATCGACGTCATCACCGGGCTCATCAAGGCCAACATCCCGTCCCGCATCGCGTTCATGGTGGCGGGCAAATTCGACTCCCGGATCATCATCGACGCGGTGGGGGCGGAAAAGCTCCTGGGCCGGGGCGACATGCTGTTCACCGCGTCGTGGGACCCCTTCCCGGTCCGGATGCAGGGCGCCTACCTCGGCGAGGAGGAGCTGGAAAAAGTCGTGGCCTACGTCAAGACCCTGGGTTCGCCGGACTACATCGACGACGAGATATTCATCGACGATGAGGAGGAGGACGACTTTTTCGAGGAGGATGAGGAGGACCCGCTGATGGACAAGGCGCTGGAAATCGTCACCGTCGCCGGGAAGGCCTCCGCGTCCTACCTGCAGAGGCGGCTGAAAATCGGCTACAACCGGGCCGCCCGGCTGGTGGAAACGATGGAGCGGCGCGGCATCGTGGGTCCCCAGGACGGCAGCAAGCCGCGGCGCATTCTGTCGATGCCCGAGTGAGGCATCGGGGCGTTTCCTGCCTCAGCGGAAAAATCTTGACATAAACTGATGCTTCACATATCATGCGGCGGCGCAAGAAAAGGAGGTCCCCATGACCGGAAGGGAAAGGACGATCCGCACCGTTGAGTTCCGCGACCCGGACAGGATACCCCTCAACCTGTGGGTCCACAACGCGACGACGCTCCGGTACGGAAAGGCCCTGGAGGATCTGCTGGCGGCCCATCCCCAGGACATCGTCCGCATCCACGGACCGATGGACCGGGTTTTCTACGCGGAAACATACAAACCCGGAATGTACACGGACCAGTGGGGAAGCACCTGGCAGGTTCTGCAGGCGGGCATGATCGGCGAAGTCAAGATTCCCGCCCTTCCGGACATCTCGAAGGCCGGATCCTACGAGCTGCCGGCGGGTCTCCTGGGGCCGGAGTGGAAATCCGGCGGTGAAGTCGTTAAGAGAAAAATCGGGGCCGCGCGAAAGGCGGGCCAGTTCATCCTGGGCGGTCAGGTGGAAGTGTTCCAGCGGATGCAGTTCATCCGGGGGACCGAAAACCTGTTTTACGACCTCGGCGAGGAAAACGAAAACGTCCTCGTGCTCCGGGACAAGGTGGTCGAGTACTTTCACGCGTACCTGGATCATTGGCTCGAGCTCGATGTGGACGCCATGACGTTTTACGACGACTGGGGGTCCCAGGTTGCCCTGCTGATAAACCCGAAGATGTGGCGGGAAGTCTTCAAACCCGTGTACCGGGAAATCGTGGGCCGCATCAAAGCCGCGGGAAAATACGCGTTTTTCCACTGCGACGGCTACATCGTCGACCTGTATCCGGAATTCATCGAGCTGGGTCTGGACGCGGTCAATTCCCAGGTCTGGTGCATGGGGCTGGACAGGGTTGCGCCTTTCGCGGGCAGGATGACGTTCTGGGGGGAAATCGACAGGCAGAACATCCTCGCCTTCGGCACCGCCGACGACGTCAGGAACGCGGCGCGGCTCATGAAGGAAAGCCTGTACCGCCGCGGAGGCCTCATCGGGCAGAGCGTCGACGGCGTGGACGTTCAGCTGGAAAACATCCGGGCCCTCCTG
>CAZGUL010000094.1:0-9028 GCA_964529055.1 uncultured Spirochaetaceae bacterium | reverse complement strand
GCATCAGAGTAGTTTTGCCGGCACCGTTTTCGCCGATGATTGCCAGGCGGTCGCCGAGCTCGCAGGCGACCCCGTAGGAGTCGGCGGGAAACTTCTTGTCGGCCCGGTTGACGTCGATTTTGTATTTTGTCCCCTTTCCCGCTTCGAGCAGGCCGCCGGCGAGGACCGCCGCGGTCTCTTCCATTTCGTCGAAGGTTTTGCCGCATCGGAGGGCCCGGAAAAAGCCGGATATCCCGATGAACCGCCGCAGCCTGTCCGCCGCCCGGGGGGCGTCGGTCTCGTCGACCCGGAGATAGAGCCGGCAGTGCCGGTCTTCCAGGGTGTGGGGAATGTCCTTCAGCGACAGACGCAGGTTCCGGCGGAGAACGCGCATGAAAAACGGGCGGTTCACCCCCTTCAGCATCAGCTCGCCGGGTCTTAAAAGAAAAAGCGCATCCATGACCGTTTACCGCGCCACCTTGAAGAGGATTCTGACCTCCGCCCGGAGGTCGCGTACGAAGGCGAGAACGTCCTTTTCCGTCGTGTCCGGCCCGAAGGAGACCCTGACGGAGGAAAACGCGTCCTCCCGGGAAATCCCGCTTCCCTCCAGGACCCGGGTGTCGCCCCTCCGGCGGGACGAGCAGGCGGATCCGGTGGAGATGCCGAAGCCCCGGTCGTTCATGACCCGGACCAGGACCTCCCCGGGGATAGGCGGAAACGACAGGCCCACGATGTAGGGGGAAAAGTCCCGGGGACGAAGGACGCGGTCCCCGGGAAGAACCCTGCACTGCCGGCAGCTTCCCAGGCCGTCGACCAGGGCGGCGGCCAGGTTCCGGGCATGGTCCAGGTTTTTCTCCCGGTCCCGGGCGGCCAGATCGAGGGCGAAGCCCATCGCCGCGATCCCCGCCGTGTTCTCCGTTCCCGGCCTGAGGCCGCCTTCCTGGCCGCCGCCTGAGTACAGCGGTTCCGGGGAACCTCCCGCGACGAGAAGCCCGACGCCCCGGGGGCCGCGGAATTTGTGGGCGCTGACGGACAGGGAATCCACCCCGAGACCGCGGACCGAAAAAGGGATTTTGCCCGCGGCCTGCACCGCGTCGGCGTGCAGGTGGACCCTCGGGCCCCCCGCGGCTTCCCGCTTCCGGAGCAGGGCGGCGATTTCCTCCAGGGGCTGGACCATTCCCGTCTCGTTGTTGACCAGCATGACGGCGACGAGGGCCGTATCGGGGCGCAGGGCCTTCCCGACCTCCTCCGCGCCGATGGCTCCGGACCTGCCCCGGCCGACCCGGGTGACCCGCCAGCCGAATCTCTCGAGGACCCTGCCGGGCTCGTACACCGACGCGTGCTCCACGTCGCTCATGACCGCGTGCCCCGGCCGGGGCCGGCGGAGAAGGGACAGAACGGCGATGTTGTTCGCTTCGGTGCCGCCGGAGGTGAAGCGGACCAGGCCCGCGTCGCAGTCCAGGATTTCGGCGCAAAGCCGGCGGGAATCCTCCAGCAGATTTTTCGCTTTTTCGCCCCAGCCGTGGATCGAGGAGGGGTTGCCGAAATTCCCGAGGGCCGCATCCCGCATGAAATCCGCGATTTCCCGGGACGGCGGGGCCGTGGCCGCCCAGTCCAGGTACACGGGCTCCGCGGCCGGCCGGTCCGCGCTAGTGCGGCGCTTTGAGAATGCTTTCCCACCGGTCGGCATCGATGAATCCCGTGTCGAAGACTTCTTTTTTCAGCGCCCGGGCGCAGTTCTGGAAGCGCTGCGCGGTCTCCGGGCTGATGGCGTGTTCCATCCGGCAGGCTTCCCGCTCGGCGGTCTCCGGCTCCAGATGGAGGATTTCCTCGAGAAAATTCCGCAGGACCGAATGGCGGCCCTGGATCGATTTCGCTATGGCCAGCCCCTGCTCGGACAGGCTGATGTACGAATTCTTTTCGTAATTGACGAGTTTCCGGTCCTTCAGGTTTTTCACCGCACCCGTCACGGACGGCATCTGCACGTTCATGAGCTCGGCGATGTCCTTGACCCGTGCGACGCGGTTTTTCCTCTCAAGCTGATAGATGGCCTCCAGGTAGTCCTCGAGGCTGGGCGTAAGTGCGAACGAGCTTTTCATTATCTACCTAATAAAATTATACACGCATAACTCCGGCGGCGCAAGTGCGGAAGGGCGCCGTCTATTGTCACGGCGATTGCATTCTGGTATGGTGACCCCATGGCGGCCATATCCCATCTCGTCGGCATTGATGTCGGTTCGACTACGGTCAAGGCCGTCGTCGTGCACCCTGAAACGGGCGCTGTGGAATTTTCGTCCTATCAGAGACACAACGCGGAGCAGGCCGGGACCGTCCTCGTAATCCTTGCCCGGATCCACGAACTCTTTCCCGGCGCGGAATTCCGGGTGGCCGTCTGCGGTTCCGGAGGACTTTCCATAGCGAAGGCCCTCGGGGCTTTTTACGTGCAGGAAGTGGTCGCCAACGCGGTGGCCGTCAAGGAATTCTACCCCGACGCCGCCGTCGCGGTGGAGCTGGGCGGCCAGGACGCGAAAGTCATCTTCTTCCGGAAGGACGAAACCACGGGGCGGCCCATCGCCTCCGACATGCGGATGAACGGCAGCTGCGCCGGGGGAACCGGCGCCTTCATCGACCAGGTCGCGGAGCTCCTGCACGTCAAAATCGAGGAATTCAACTCCCTCGCCGAAAAGGGCGGGCGGGTCTACGAAATTTCCGGCCGCTGCGGCGTTTTCGCCAAAACCGACATTCAGCCCCTCCTGAACCAGGGCGTCTCGAAACAGGATATCGCCCTGTCGGCTTTTCACGCCATCGCGAAGCAGACCATCGGCGGCCTGGCCCAGGGAATGGAAATAACCGCCCCGGTGATTTTCGAGGGTGGGCCCCTGACGTTCAACCCGGCGCTGGTCCGGGTCTTCCAGGAAAGGCTCGGCCTGCGGGACGAGGACATCATCGTGCCGGAAAAGCCGGAAATCATCGTCGCCCACGGCGCCGCGGCGGCCATCCCCCTGATGTTCCGGGACCGGCCCTGCGGATACGACGGGGAAAGGTCCCTCGCCGCACTGCGGAACATGCGCGGCGGCCCCGGAGAGGACGACGCGGAGGCAAAGACGTTTTTCGCGTCCCCGGCGGAGCGGGAGGAATTCGAGAAAACCCATCCCTGCACGCCGCTCTCTCCCCGGACCTACGAACCGGGAACGGTCCTGCGGGTCTACATCGGGATCGACGCGGGTTCCACGACGAGCAAATTCGTCCTTCTGGACGAGGCGGGAAACGCGGTCAATTCCTACTACGCGGCCAACAGGGGAGACCCCCTTACGGTGGTGAAGAACGGACTCATCGCGATGCGGGACACGTACCGCGCCGGGGGGGTTGAACTCGTCATTCTGGGCGTCGGGACGACGGGTTACGGTGAACTTCTGTTCGCGAAGGCCTTCGGCGCGGATTACCACACGGTGGAAACCGTCGCCCATGCCGAAGCGGCCCGGTCCGTCGAGCCCGGCGTTTCGTTCATCCTGGACATCGGCGGCCAGGACATGAAGGCCATCACCATCCAGGGCGGGATCGTGACGGGAATAACCCTGAACGAGGCCTGCTCCGCCGGCTGCGGCTCCTTCCTGGAAACCTACGCAGGCTCCCTGGGGGTGCCGGTGGACCAGATCGCGGGGCTGGCGTTCCAGTCGAAGAGTCCTTCCCGGCTGGGGTCCCGCTGCACCGTCTTCATGAACAGCTCCATCATCACCGAGCAGAAGAACGGCAAAACCCTGCCGGACATCCTGGCAGGCCTGTGCCGCTCCATCATCGAGAACGTTTTCACGAAGGTCGTCCGGGTGTCCAACCTGGATTCCCTGGGAGGCTCCATCCTCGTGCAGGGCGGGACTTTCCGGAACGACGCGGTCCTCCGGGCCCTGGAGCAGTACACGGGCAGGAAAGTCTCCCGCCCGCCCTACCCGGGCCTGATGGGGGCCATCGGCATCGCCCTGCTGACGAAGGCGCGGATCGAGAAGGCCCTCCGCCGGGACGGCGAGTACCACTCCACCTTCATCGATCCCGACAGGCTGGAGTCCTTCACCTATGAAAAACGCTCGGGCCTTGTCTGCCCCTTCTGCTCCAACTCGTGCAACCGCAGCGTCGTGACCTTCTCGGACGGCGGCAGGTTCGTCACCGGAAACCGCTGCGAGCGGGGCGAGATCGTCGGCGACGCCGCCGACCCGGCGGTGAAAAAACAGCTCGCCGAGGCGAACCGCCGGATCGGGGCGGTGCCGGACCTGATAAAACGCCACAACGCCATGCTGACCGCGGACTATCATCAGCGTATCCTGGCGGAAAAACGGGGGATACGCATCGGGCTGCCCCTGGCCCTGGAATTCTGGGAAAGCATTCCCTACTGGCGGGCGCTTTTCACCGCCCTGGGTTTCGAGGTCGTCCTGTCCCGCAAATCCAGCTACGAGCTGTTCGAGAAAGGCCTCCCGGGAATACCGTCGGACACGGTCTGCTTTCCCGCCAAGCTGGGACACGGCCATGTCCGGGACCTGATCGAGCGGAAGGTGGACAGGATTTTCTGGCCCATGATGATCCGCCTGCCGAAGAGGAACCGGACCGCCCAGGGAAGCGAAATGTGCCCCGTCGTGCAGGGCTACCCCATGCTTGTGGAGAAAAGCGACGAACCCCTGGCGCGCCACGGGATCCCGCTGGACCATCCCACGTTCCACTGGTACAACCGCAGGCTGAAGCACAACCAGACCGTGGCGTACATCCACCGCGCCTTCGGCGTGCCGGAAACGCTTATCCGCATCGCCATCGAGGAGGCGGAGATCGCCGCCAGCAGGTTCAACAACGGGCTCATCGCGGAAACGGAAAGAGTCATCCGGGACTATTCCACCGAAGACGCCTCCCGGGACCCGAACAAATTCGCCGTCATCGTCTCCGGACGGCCGTACCACTCCGACGAGCTGGTGAATCACAACCTGTCCTCGCTTTTCACCAGCCAGGGGATACCGGTCCTTGCTCTTCAGTTCCTGCCGAACCTGAACACCGCCGACCTATCGAAGTCGCGGATGGAATCCTACAATCCCTACCACACCCGGATGCTCGAGGCAGCCTTCTACGCGGCCCGTCACCCGAACCTGGAGCTCGTGCAGATCGTCAGCTTCGGCTGCGGCCACGACGCGATCATCTCCGACGAGATGGCGGGGATCCTGAAGAAAACCTCCGGAAAGGAGCTTCTGGTTCTGAAGCTCGACGAAGGCGAGGCGAAGGGGCCCCTGTCGATACGGATCAGGTCCTTCGTCGAGACCGTGCGGGCCCGGCGGGAAACGCGGATCCGCGGCAGGACGGTTTACAGGACCGCGGAACTCTCCGATCCCTTCCCGGTGAAATTCGGGAAAGCCGACCGGGGGAAGAAGACGATCTTCGTCCCGAATCTGTCGCCGGCGTTCTCGCTGCTGGCGGCGAAAATCCTGGAAAAGGACGGGTACAAGACGCGGGTCATGGGAGTCGCGTCGAAGCGGGCCATCGAACTGGGAAAGAAATACGTCCACAACGACATCTGCTATCCCGCCCAGGTAAACATCGGGGAAATCCTCGAGGCCGTGGAATCCGGCGAACTCCGGCCGTCGGAAATCGCCGCGGGACTGGCGAAGAACTGCGTCGCCTGCCGTGCCGGCCAGTACTCCGCCCTGTGCCGGAAGGCCCTGGACGACGCGGGGTATCCGGAAATCCCGATCATAACCACCGGCGCGGACACGAAAAACATGCACCCCGGCTTCCGTTTCGGCGCCGGGGCCGCCCTGAAGCTCGCGTGGGGCCTCCGGATCGCCGACGGCCTGGAAACGATGGTGCGCCGCGTGCGCCCCTACGAGACCGAGCCCGGCGCGGCCGACACGGTCTACGCCCGCCACCTGGAAAGAATCGCGGCGCTCCTGGTGGAGCGGGGCCGCGGCAGGGCTCTCCGGGGCCTGGAGGACGCGGTGGACGACTTCAACGCGGTCCGCGTATCGGCAGGGCCCCGCAGGCCGCGGGTCGGCGTGGTGGGCGAAATCCTGATGAACTACCACCCCGGGGCGAACGGCCATGTGGAGGAGTACCTGGAAAGGAACGGCATGGAAATCTGCCTGCCGGGCATGACGGACTTTTTCCGCAAAGGCAACATCGCTGACCGGCAGATGTACCTGCGCCGCCTGTCGCCGCACCCCTTCCTGCTGGGGCTGAAGGCGCAAGTCCTGGAGGGACTCTTCTCCCACATCCACGAGGCGGTGGCCGGGAGGACCGCCCGGTTCCGTTTCGCCGAAGAATCCTATTCGATCAAGGAAATCGCGCGGAACATGCAGGGCCTCATCGACCACACCTTCCAGATCGGCGAAGGCTGGCTGATGCCCGGGGAGATCGTCCAGATGGCGCGGCACGGGGTGGGTTCCTTCGTGATCCTGAATCCCTTCGGCTGCATGCCGAACCACATCACCGGCCGGGGCATGATCAAGACGCTGAAAAAGTTTCTGCCTCACATCCAGATACTGCCGCTGGATTACGACCCGGACACCAGCTTCGCGAACATCGAGAACCGCCTGCAGATGCTGATCATCACCGCCCGGGAACTGGAGGAAAAGACCGCGGCCGCGGTCCCGGAGACCGCCCCGGACACGTCCTCCGCCGCGTCCCCGGCTTCCAACGCGGCCCGGGCCTCCACCGCGGGCCGATGATCGTCAGCGCGAGCCGCAGAACCGACATTCCCGCCTTTCACTTTCCATGGCTCCTGGAACGGATGCGCCTCGGTTTCGCCGATGTCACGAATCCCTTCAACGCGCGTCAGGTCCGCCGGGTGTCCCTCCGGCCGGGGGACGCGGACCTGTTCGTTTTCTGGACCAAGGACGCCCGGCCCATGGAAGCCCTGCTGCCGGAATTCGAGGCCTTCGGCATTCCGTACATCGTTCTGTACACGCTGACCCCCTATGACGAATGGCTCGAACCGGGAATCCGGGACAAGGACGGCATCGTACTCTCCTTCCGGCGGCTGGCCGACAGGATAGGCCCCGACAGGATGGCGTGGCGCTACGATCCCATCATCCTGACCCCCGGACTCCCGGAGGACTATCATCTCGCGGCCTTCGAACGCATCGCCGGGCGTCTCGCGGGAAGCGCCGGCAGGTGCATCACGAGCTTCGCGGCCCCCTACCGCCGGGTGCGCCGCCGCCTGGAAAGCCTGGGCTGGAGCGAGCCGCCTCCGGAGGCCCGGCGGCGCCTCCTGGACCGGCTCGCGGCGGCGGCGGCCGCGCGGGGCATTCCCCTGCAGACCTGCGCCGACGACACTCCCGCCGCGGGGCAGCCCGGCGCCTGCATCGACTGCGGGCTCGCCTCCCGGATCGCCGGCCGGGACCTCGGCGCCGGGCGGGACCCGCACCAGAGGCCCGCCTGTCTGTGCGCCCGGAGCGTCGACATCGGCGCGTACGGGACCTGCCTCCACGGCTGCGTGTACTGCTACGCCGGCGGCGCCGGGAACCCCGGGGTCCGGCCTTAGCACGAACCGCGGTTTGTGGTATCCTGAGCGGCATGAATCCCTACGAACTTCCCGTCCACGCCCAGAAGGACCGCATCCTCGCGGCCCTGAAGGATAACCAGGTCATCGTCGTCGAAAGCCCCACCGGCTCCGGAAAAACCACCCAGCTGCCCCTCATCCTCCACGAGGCGGGCTACGGTGAAAGGGGCGTCATCGGCATAACCCAGCCCCGGCGAATCGCCACCCTGTCCGTCAGCGACTTCATCGCGCGCCAGCTGGGGACGACGGTGCCCGGCCTGGTGGGCTACAAGATGCGTTTCGAGGACAAGACGAACGCGGCCACCCGGATCAAGATCATGACCGACGGCATCCTGCTGCAGGAAATAAAGGGCGACTACACCCTGTCCCGGTACAGCGTGATCATCGTCGACGAGGCTCACGAACGGAGCCTCAACATCGACTTCATCCTGGGCCTGCTGAAGCGGGTGCTGGAGCTGCGCAGCGACTTCAAGGTCATCATCTCGTCGGCCACGATCAACGCCGACGTTTTCTCGAACTACTTCAACGGGTGCCCCGTGGTAAGGATCGACACGCAGATGTACCCGGTGTCGATGATTTACGACACCCCGGACGCGGAGCTCGGCGACGAGGCGCTGATAACGAAAATCACCGACATCACCGACCGGATCGTCGCCGAAAAGCGCAAGGGGGACATCCTGATCTTCCTGTCCGGTGAAAAGCAGATCAAGGACGCCGTTGCCGCACTCTCGGCCCTTCCCTACCGGCGAAAGCTGTGGATTCTGCCGCTGTACTCCCGGCTCAGCAAGGAGGAGCAGGAAATCGTCTTCACCCCCACGCCGCGGGGCCAGACCAAGATCGTGATCGCCACGAACATCGCGGAGACCAGCGTCACCATCGACGGCATCACGTCGGTGCTGGACTCGGGGCTGGCGAAGCTCAACTACTACAATCCCCGGACCTACACCTCCAGCCTGGTGGAGGGGCCCATATCGAAGGCGTCTTGCAACCAGCGCAGGGGCCGGGCGGGGCGCACCCGGCCGGGGACCTGCTACCGGCTCTACACGAAGGAAGACTTCGAGAGCCGGCCCCTGTACACCACGGAGGAAATCTTCCGGACCGACCTGTCGGAGGTGGTCCTGCGGATGGCGGAGATCGGCATCACCGGGTTCGAGTCCTTCGATTTCATCTCGCCGCCGGGAAAGGCGGGCATCCTCAGCGCGGTGGAGACCCTGTTCCTGCTGGAGGCCTTGGACCCGGACCGCTCCCTGTCGAAGGTCGGCAAGATGATGGTCCTCTTCCCCCTGATCCCGCGCCACTCCCGGATGATCGTCGAGGCGGTGATGCGCTACCCGGACGTGCTGGAGGAAACCCTGATCGCCGCGAGCTTCCTGACCGGCAACTCGCCCTTTCTGCTGCCCCAGGGGGAGGAGCTCGCGGCCCGCAAGGCCCATCACACCTTCCGGGACCCGGCGGGCGACTTCGTGTCGTACCTGAAAATTTACCGGGCCTACGAGAACGCCGCGAAGAAGGACGCGTTCTGCG
>CAZGUL010000093.1:0-9034 GCA_964529055.1 uncultured Spirochaetaceae bacterium | reverse complement strand
GCCGGCGATGGAGCGCCAGTGGTAGCCGTCGATCCTCCGCAGACCGGAGAAAAACCGGCGGACCTCCGGTTTCGCCGCGGCGAGGGCTTTCAGCACCCGGTCCACCAGGGCGAGTTTTTCCGCCGCGATTTCGTGGAGCCGCAGGGAAAAGCCCATCAGCCGGGACCGCACGAGCCGCGCTTCGGTTTCCCCGCGGTCCGCGGCGCGGTACAGCCGGGAGAGGAATGCCTCGCTGCGCCGGGGCGGATTTTCCTCGTCCCCGGCGAGCCGCTCCGCGATGCGCCGCTTCGTTTTCTCGTCGAATTCCCGGATCGGAGGCAGCCCCCGGGGATACGGGTAGAAACGCAGGCCGATGAATTCGTTCCACCTGTCCCGGTCCTCCTCGGGGAGTATCCGGCCGTTCGCCCAGACGAACCAGTCATCGTCGATCCTGACGGCCCATTCCCCGCCGCGGAAGGCCGCCTCCGCCACGCGGCCGGGGTAGGCGCGGGCGAGGGCCTTCATTTCCCGCTCGCCCGCCCCGGGGACCCGCCCGGGGTTGTAGGCCGGGCCGTACGCCGCGGCGGGGGGATCGACCGGGACACCCCCCGGCGATCCCGCGGTCTGGGAGGACAGCACGACGGTCGAAGCGAAGAGAAGGGCCGCTGTAAAAACGCCGATGAAACTCCGTACCATTCCTCAGAAGATACATCCGATTCGCCCTTTCGGCAAAACCGCCCTTCATTTACCGCGGATTTTCCGATATATTCAAGGGAATCTATGAAAGACTTCCTTCCCGTTTCCCGGGACGACATGGAACGCCGCGGCTGGGACAGGCCCGACTTCGTCTGTGTGACGGGGGACGCCTATGTGGACCATCCATCCTTCGGCATCGCGGTGATTTCCCGGCTCCTGGAGGCCGAGGGCTACCGGGTCGGCGTGATCGCCCGGCCTGACCGCCGGAGCGCCGACGATTTCAAGCGCCTCGGCAGGCCGCGTCTCGCCTTTCTCGTCACCGCGGGCAACATCGACTCCATGGTTTCCAATTACACGGCGGCGAAAAAACCGCGCCGGGAGGATGTGTACGCGCCCGGCGGCGCCGGAGGTTTCCGGCCGGACAGGGCGTCCATCGTCTACGCCGCCCGGGCCCGGGAAGCGTACAAGGGCGTCCCCGTCGTTCTCGGCGGCCTGGAGGCGTCGCTCCGGAGGTTCGCACACTACGATTACTGGGACGACAAGGTCCGCCGGTCGATCCTGCTGGACGCGAAGGCCGACCTCCTGGTTTACGGCATGGGGGAACGGCAGATCCGGGAAATCGCCCGGCGCCTCGCGGCCGCCGCGGAGATGCGGGAATCCGGCAACGGAAAATCCGCCGGGACGACGGCCGACTTGTCCGGCATTCCCGGCACCGTGACCGCCGCGGGGGCCCTTCCGGAGGGCTGGGACGGCATCGTCCTTCCCTCCTTCGAGGAAACATCCTCCGACCCCGCGGTCTACGCGAAGAGCTTCATGGTCCAGCACGACAACACGGACCCCTTCCGGAGCGTTTCGCTGGCGGAGCCTTACGGCGCCGGCTCCGAACGGCGGTACGTCCTCCAGAACCCTCCGGCGGCCCCGCTTTCCTCCGCGGAATTCGACCGGGTCTTCGATCTTCCCTACACGCGGACCTGGCATCCGATGTACGAAGCCGAAGGGGGCGTTCCGTCCGTCGAGGAGGTCAGGTTCAGCATCATCAGCTCCCGGGGCTGTTTCGGATCCTGCACCTTCTGCGCCCTGACCTTTCACCAGGGCCGCATCGTGCAGGGGCGCGGCCGCGAGTCGATCCTTCGGGAAGGCCGGGAGATCACCGGCGACCCCGGCTTCAAGGGCTACATCCACGATGTGGGCGGCCCGACGGCGAATTTCCGCGGCCCCGCCTGCGCGAAGCAGATGAAATCCGGATCCTGCCGGGACAGGGAATGTCTCTTTCCCGGCCCCTGCAGGAACCTCAAAATCGACCACGGAGAATACCTTGCGATTCTGCGGGAACTCCGGGCCCTCCCGAAAGTGAAAAAGGTCTTCATCCGTTCCGGAATCCGCTTCGATTACCTGATGGCCGATCCGGACCCGGCCTTCTTCACGGAGCTGTGCGAACATCACATTTCCGGCCAGCTGAAGGTCGCGCCGGAGCACGTGTCGGACCGGGTCCTGGCCGCCATGGGAAAGCCCGCCCACGCCGGGTACAGGGCCTTCGAAAAGCGGTACGAGAGGGAAAACCTGCGGCTCGGCAAAAAGCAGTACCTGGTCCCCTACTTCATTTCCGGCCACCCCGGCAGCGATCCGGCCGCCGCGGTGGAGCTGGCGGAATACTTCCGGGACAAACGGTTCATTCCCGAACAGGTGCAGGACTTCTATCCCACGCCGGGAACCCTGGCGACCTGCATGTACCACACCGGCCTGGACCCCCGGACGGGAAAACCGGTGTACGTTCCGAAGACGGCCCGCGAGAAGGCAATGCAGCGGGCACTGATGCAGTTCCGCAGCCCCGGGAACCACGATCTCGTCGTGGAGGCCCTCACCCGCGCCGGCCGGACGGACCTCATCGGGTACGGTCCGAAATGCCTCGTCCGGCCCCGGAAATCCGGCGGCGCCAAAGGCGGTCCGCCGGGCAAAACACCGGACGAAAAGCGCGGCCTTCCCTTGAGAAAATTCCGGAAGCGGGGGTAGACTGAGGCATGATCGGTTTGAAAAGCGCGTACCGTCACCTGGTCTGGCTGCTGAAGGGCGTCAAGGTCTTCGCGCTGATCGGGAAGAGCGGCACCGGAAAGAGTTTCCGCGCTAAGCTCATCAGCCAGAAATACGGCATCGAGCTCATCATCGACGACGGGCTCCTCATCCGGGACCAGAAGATCCTCGCCGGCCGCTCGTCGAAAAAGGAACAGGCCTACATGGCGGCGGTCAAGACCGCCCTGTACCACGACAAGGCCCACCGCCGGGAGGTGCGCCAGTGCCTGGAACGACAGAAGTTCAAGCGGCTCCTGATCATCGGGACCTCCGAGGGCATGGTGCGGAAGATCGCGGACACCCTGAGGCTGCCGGCCCCCGCCAAGGTCATCCAGATCGAGGACATCGCGACCCAGGACGAAATTCAGACCGCCCTGCATTACCGGAACGTGCACGGCCGTCACGTGATCCCGGTGCCGTCCATCGAGGTCAAACGCAACTACCCGAAAACCATGGCGGACTCGATCAAAATTTTCCTGAAGCAGCAGTTCGGCCTTTCGGGTCGTCAGCAGGTTTTCGAGAAGACGGTCATCCGGCCGGAGTTCAGCAAGAAGGGGGAGGTCACCATTTCCGAGGCCGCACTCACCCAGATGATCCTCCACTGCCTGCAGGAGTTTCACAACCAGGTGAAACTCAAAAAAGTGACGATAAAGAACGAGGCGAGCGCCTACCATATCGAACTGTCCATTTCGATCCCCTACGGGGTGGAGCTCATCCCGAGCATCCACGAAATGCAGAAATACATCATCGGGAGCATCGAGAGGTTTACAGGAATAATGATCCAGGAATTGAACGTGACCATCGATAGTATCACATAATATGCCGACAAATATAAAGACAACCAAAAAGCTTCGGGAGGATTTCCCATGATGAAGATCGCGGCTTGCGCCCTCCTCGCTCTGGCGACACTTCCGTTCGGGGCGTTCGGGCAGGCGGATCAGGTCCACGAAGCGTCGTCCGCCTATTACACGGTGTTTTCGGAAATTTCCGCAAGCCACGCCGCGGAACTGGGCCGGAACCTGGACACGCTTTTCGATTTTTTCAATTCCTATTTTCATTTCGATCCCGGGGCGCTCAAATCGAAGCTTCGGGTGCGCGTTCTGGCGGACAAGACACGCTACGACGGGTACCTGACGGCCCTCATCGCACAGACCCGGGACAATTCCATCTATCTGCATTACGCCGATCCGTCGAAAAGCGAACTCATCAGTTACGCGGCGGACGAGGAAAACTTCCGGATATCCCTGAACCATCAGGCATTCATCCAGTTTCTGCGGGCCTTCATCTCCCACCCGCCCCTGTGGATACGGGAAGGTTTCGCGGTCTATTTCGAGAAAGTCACCTTCGACCCCGAGTCCGGCGCCGCGGAGTACAACGAAAACCTGGCCTGGCTCGACACGCTGAAGGCCCTCGCGGCGGACGGCGGGGCGCGGCTTCTGCCCCTGAAAGACGTTCTTTCCATGACGGTGGAGGGGGCCCGTCAGAACATCGAGGTGTTCTACCCCCAGGCGTGGGGCGTCGTCTCGTTCCTGATGAATTCGCCGGACAGGGAACACACCCGGATCCTGTGGGACGCCGTCGCGGCGCTCCGGGCCGACGCGCCGCTGGACGACAATGTCCGGCTCGTCTACGAACGTTCCTTCAAATGGTATGACGAGGGTTTCCTGGCCGAGGAATTTCTCGGCTACCTGGAAACCCGCAGATCCTTCCGGGCAGTGCTGGGCGAGGGGATCAACGCGTACGCGGACGGCAAGCTCGACGCGGCGGAAGAAGCCTTCACCGCGGCGGCGGACATGGAAAAGGGGAACTTCATGCCCCCGTATTACCTGGGGCTCATCAATTACGCCCGGAAGAATTACTCCGTCGCCGAGCACCACTACAAGACGGCCCTGGAAAAAGGCGCACAGCCGTCGCTGATCTATTACGCCCTGGGCGTCAATTCCTATGCCGACAACCGGCGGGACGAGGCGGTGAGTTACCTGAAGATCGCGGGCGAAATCGATCCCGCGTACCGGCAGAAAACGGAGGACCTTATAAACCGGATTCTGAAGTGACGGGACAGCCTAGACCGGAGCGGCGGGCCGGGGATGCCGGGGCCGGCGCCGGGGGCCCTTGCGCCGGGGACTTTTCCTGCGCAGCAGCGCGACCACCGCGGCATCCACGTCCTTGTTCGCCGGCACCAGGGGGCTGCAGAACTCCTTCACCAGGTGGTAGGCGTCCTTGAAGAGAAGCTCCTCCCGGCCGCGTTCCTTTATCAGAGCCTCTACGTAATCCTTCACCAGGGGCAGTACGAGCCGATGCCGCTCCATGGAATCCTCTATCGTGGAGTCGAGACCTTCCAGGGTCGCGAAGAACCTTGCCCGGTAACCGTCCCGGTCGTTTTTCAGCGCTTCCGCGAGGGCGGGCATGAAGTATCTCAGGACCCCGAGATCGTACATGCTCCGGAAAATGCGGGCCGACGAGCCGGATTGCAGGATCTTGAAAAGCTCCTCCGTGAGCCGGGAACTCGAAATGCCCTCCAGGAGACCGGCCTGGGACCGCATCTTGTAGCGCAGCAGGAAGGGCAGCCTGAATTCGAGGGCCGCGGAGTATTTGACGGCCCTCACCATCCTGACCGGATCCTCCGTAAAAATCGTCTTCAGCGGAATCAGGGGTTTGACCATCCTTTTGCGGATGTCCCGCACACCGCCGATGTAGTCGATGATGATTCCCTCGATGGGGCAGTAGTACAGGGCGTTCAGCGTGAAGTCCCGCCTCTGCACGTCATCCTGGATCGTTCCGTAAACATTCGACTCGCCGCCCGCGTCAAGCGCGCGGAAGGTGGACACCTCGATTATCTTTTCGTGAAAGTAAATATGCACGAGCCGGAAACGCTTGCCGATGATCCGGGAATTCCGGAACAGCCGTTTGAGCTGGCGGGGATGCGCGTCGGTGACGACGTCGAAATCCTTGGGGGTCCTGCCTACCAGGAGGTCGCGGACGGCCCCGCCGACGATGTACGCGCTGAAACCGGCGGATTTGAGCCGCTGCGCGATGCGGACCGCGTCGGGATCGATCTGTGAGCGGCGGATGGAATGCTCCGCGGCGGTGTAGACCTCCGCCCGTTTGCGGGGAGCGCCTTTATCGGATGCACTGTAACGAACCAGCAATGATGTACGATCCTGTTCCTTAAATTTTTTTCTGCGGGAATTATAGGGGCTCACCGACCGGCTGGTCAAGATATCCGCCGCCACCAGGGGTGTCCCCACCCGTCCGGGCCAGGTTTTTCAGGCGCTGCAGGTCGCCCCGCGTAAAACCTTCCCATTCCATCGGGAAAAACGAGTTGTTGTGGAAAAGGGGTTCCTCCGCGACGGGATGGCGGCTCAGGCGGACGCTTTCCTCCCACAGGCCCGTTCCCGGCACAGGCGAATACTCCGAAAGACGCACCGTCACCCTTTCCCGCAGGGCGGCCCGGACGGAAATCTCGGTCTCCTCCGCCCGCTGGCCGGGAAGCCCCGCGAGGATGTAGACCGACAGGGATTTCCGGGAAAAGCCCGCCTCTTCCAGAATCCGCACGGTTTCGGGAAAGGAATCGGGGCTGAATTTGGCGCCCCCCGGGGTGTGGGCCGCATGGAAATCCGGCGACGAGCTTTCGAAGCCCATCCTGATTTCCCGGAAACCGGCCCGATGCATCAGCTCCGCCGTTACCCGGTCCAGACCGCGGATGTGGACGGCGTTGGGCAGATAAAACCGCGGGTCCGTTCCCCCGCCGCGGAACCCCGCCACCCTTTCCAGGAACGGAAGAAAAACCTTTTCCCTTCCCGCCAGCAGGGCGTCGTCGTAGAACGCGAAATTCCTTATTCCCCGGGCGGTGAAATCCCGGACCAGATCCGCCGCGGCGGCCGGATCCCCGGCGATGAAGTGCGGCGTCAGGAGGCGCGAGGCGCAGTAATCGCAGGACAGGGGACAGCCCTCGTTGAGCCGCAGAACCGCCGCGTCCTTCCAGACCCCGGGCAAAGGCAGCGGCGCAGCGGGAAAAGGCCCCTCCGGCGCGGGAAGCCCGAAACACGGGAGGTTTTTCGCCAGTCCCCGGCCGCCGTCGCCGGCGATCACGGCATCAGCCCCGGTGGCCCGGGAACAGTGGTCCGGCATCAGGGAGGCGTAAATCCCGCCGGCGAGGACCGGCACGCCGGGAAAAACTTTCCGGCAGAGGCGCACCGCTTCCACGGCGCCGGGATACCAGTAGGTCATGCCGGTGCCGACCAGAATGACGTCCGGGGGCCGGAATTCCCGCCCGTTTTCCCCGCCGCCGGCCGCGGCAATCCGCCTCTCCAGGGACTCAGGCAGGATCCCATACCGGGAATAGCGGCGGCCGCAGGATTCTAGCCCCGCGGGAGGGGAGGCGGGGGCCCGGAACATTTTGCCCGTCCCGTCCTCCTTCCGCCGGGGACGCCCGAGGACGGCGGCGGACGCGGGGTCCTCGTAATCGAGGGCGTCGACGACGGCCGTATCCCACCCGTTGTTGTGGAGGTGCATCCCCGCGCGCAGAAGCCCGTAGGGTTTAAGGAAAAGGTCGTACAGGGCGAAGTCGTACACCGGAGGATTGACCAGAAGGGCCTTCGGGCGGCCTCCGCCGCGGCTCACTGCAACGCAACCACGTACAGCAGGTACTTCGCCCGCGTGAAGGCCACGTACATGAGTTCCGGGGTGATCCGGTGGTGAGGCTCCTCGGTCCGTGCCGTATAATCGAGAACCACGATCGCGATGTCCGATTCCAGCCCCTTGAACTGGCTGATGGTCCGGAACGGTATCTCGTTCTTCCGTCCCTGGGTTCCTTCGGACCGCCGGCTTTCGGGCCGCAGGGCGAAACCGCCGATCTCCGGGAAATGACCGAAAGGGGAATCCCGGAGCGGCACGTTGCACAGCACGGTGATGGAGGAGGCGGCCAGACCGTGAACCGTCACGAGGTCGCGGAGGATCCCTCCCACATGGTGCCTGATCTCCTCCGGGGAACCGAAAACCGCCTCCTCGGGGTCCAGGCCGCGGATGTCCATCGAGAGCGCGGTGGAGCCGTGTCCCGTCCGCCTGACGGCGTAATCGTGAATTTCCTGGGTGTTCCGGAGATTCCTGCGAAGGTGAAAAATAAAGTTGCCCAGGCCCCGGTGCGCGATGAGCCGCACCACGGGAAGCTCCGCAACGCTCCTGAAGATGGACTGATTGTCGTCGTAAAAAATGTAGATCGTCCGGTCCTGCCGGCTCTTGAAAAAGTACGTGATGCAGTCGCACCAGTTCTCCTCGAAATCCTGGGCCTCGTCGATGAGGATCGCGTCGAACTGGTCGCGGAGCGTGTACTCCTCGAACACCTGAAGCAGCGCCCTGGGCAGGCGGCTGGAATAGAATTTGCCGTTCATCCCGTCCTCCCCGCAGAGGCGGCACGGCAGAAGATGTTCCATGATGGCCAGGAGCTCCCCGTCCAGGAGACCCTCCTCGCGGAACCGGCTTATCAGATCAGTGAAATCGGTGTCGTCCCTGATGTCGGCCACGGCGCGCAGCAGGGTTTTGACTTCCCCGGCTGCCGGCTCGAAATCATCGACGTCGAAGGTGTCCGCGCGCCGCCGCGGAACCCGCCGGAAAACCTCCCGGACGAACCGGCGGAAGTCGTGCGCGGTTTCCCGCGCCGGCCGGGCGATCGCCTCGGCCAGAACCGACAGTGCATAGGAATGAAACGTGGTGACCCGGATGTTCCCGAAAGCCTCGAGACGCCCCCGGATATACTCCTCCAGGTTGTTGCTGAAACAGAGAAACAGTATCTCCTTTCCCCGCTCGGCCAGGCGGATCGCCTTTTTCATCGCGATCCAGCTCTTGCCGGTACCGGCGGCACCCTGGAACCCCACACGGTTCTTGTCGTCGAAGAGGTCAAGCAGGTAGTCCTGGAACTGGTTGACGTTTTCCAGCTCCTCCCGCTGCTTGTGCAGGGTAAAGAGGATTGACCGCGGGAGCTTCATCGATACGCTGAACAGGGAGAGGAAATTTTCCGCCTCCTTCCGGCTCAGCGAACCGTCCTTCTCCCCCGGCCGGGTGTAGCGGAAGAGGTCTTCGATCCACCCGCGGATCCTGCCGAGATTTCCCGCGTGCAGGACGTTGTAGCGGTTGAAGTCCTTGTGATGGAAGGACTCCGAAAACGACGACTCGGGAAAGCAGACCGCCCACGTGAAAATGCCGGTGAAGTGCTCGTCGTAGAAGTTCTTGTACAGATCCCGGAAGGCCCATTGGGCGTACCGCGCCTGCTTCACCGGATCTTTTATACGGAAAC
>CAZGUL010000092.1:0-9286 GCA_964529055.1 uncultured Spirochaetaceae bacterium | reverse complement strand
GGCGACATGGTCGGAACGGTGGTCGTCTCGAAGAGCGAAAAGGAACTCGACCTTTCCAAGTGGAAATAGCGGACAACCGCTTGTGCATCAGCGGCGCGGGCCCCGGGGCCGCGCCGTTTCTTTATCGGGATGTTGCATGAAAAAAGAAAAGATCATCGTCATCGGCGGCGGGGTGGGCCCCATGGCGGGGGTGGCTCTTCACGCGAAAATCATCGAAAACACCCTGACGGACGGGACGGACCAGTCCCACATCGAGGTCCATCATTTTTCCCGGTCGCCGGACATCACGGACCGGACGGAATTCCTTCTGGGCAGGGTGCCTGAAAATCCCGGCCTCGGAATGGCCCGGACCTTTGCCTGCGCCTGGGACGCGGCCCAACGGGCCGGAAAGGAGGCGGTCGGCGGTGTGCCCTGCAACACCTTTCACGCGCCGGCGGTCTTCGACGAGTTCCTCCGCCGTCTCGGGCGTGACGGAATCGGCATACCGGTGGTCCACATGCTGAAGGAAACGCTGGAACACCTCGGGACCGTCGTCGGAAAGGGCGGCAGGATCGGCATCCTGTCGACAACCGGCACCCGGACCACGGGAATTTACCGCTCCCTTCTGGAGCCGGCGGGGTACCGGGTGATGGAAGTGCCCGGGGAAAAGCAGCCGGAAATCCAGGACGCAATCTACGACCGGGTCTGGGGAATCAAGGCGGTGAGTCCTGTTACGGAAAAAGCCCGGGACAGGGTGCGGGAGCTGGCCCGTCTTCTGATGCGGGACGGGGCGCAGGCCGTCGTCCTGGCCTGCACCGAACTTCCCCTTGCGCTTCCGGAACCCGCGCTCGACGGCGTTCCCCTGGTGGACCCCGTCGCGGCCCTCGCGCGGGCGCTGATCCGCGAGGCGGCCCCGGAAAAACTCAAAAAGCTTTGACCGGCGGGCCGACGCCCGCTGCGGGCCGCCGCGGCAGCGGCAGCCTGCCGCCGGGGAATCCCCGCCCGCGCCGCCTCACAGCCGGAGTTCTGGAAAGGGGCTTTCCGTCTGCCAGCCGGTCTTTCCGGTCCGGCGGAAACGTTCGAGCCTCCGGATGGTGATCTCCGCGAATACCGGGTCGATGTCGAAGGTGCGGCACTTCCGGCCGAGTCTTTCGGCGGCGATCAGGGTCGTCCCGGAGCCGGCGAAAAAATCCGCCACGATGTCGCCCCGGCGGCTGGAGGCCGTCATGACCCTCTCCACCGCCTTCAGGGGCTTTTGGGCGTACGCGCCGGGGACATTCTCCTCCAGGCGGTAAAAAACCTGCTGAATGTCGATCCAGACATTGCCGGGGCGGAGGGTCGGCGCCTTGCCGCGTTCCAGGTTCTCGGTCCTCCGTCCCCCGACCGTTTTGTAGTATCCCCGCAGAATTTTGGGGATGTCGGTGTAAACCACGGTGAATTCCGGGTTTCCCCGGGTGTAGAAGAGAAGCTCCTGACGCAGGGCCATCCAGTTCTTCGCCGTTCCGTAACCCCTCTGATTGCGGAGGGTGATGAAACTCCGGGGACGGAGGAACGGGAAGTCCCGCATCAGCAGCATGAATTCCGGAAGGGGCTGGAAATCGCCGGCCTGGTCCGCCCCGATCCAGACGTAGAAGCTCGAATCGGAGGCCAGCGCGGCCGCGGCGCATGTCACCCAGTTCCGGGAGAATGCCAGGTAATCGTCGATGGGGTCGCGGAAAAGCCGGTCCGAGGCGTGTCCGCCGACTTTTATGTTGTACGGGGGATCGTGAATTCCCAGCGCGGCCTTCCCCCCGCCCATGATGAGATCCGCGTCCGCCGGGAGACACGCGTCGAGGCAGCCGACCCGGTGGAGCCCTTCCGGGTCCTCCCATATCCCGCCGGGACGGAGGCGGCAGAAGGGAAGGAGCCTTTCGCGAATGTCCGGCCGGCAGTCCAGCCGCGGCAGACCTTCCTTCCGCATGGGCTCTGTTACGGGGCCGCCCGTTCCCCGCAGGCGTAGGGGGCCAGAACGGCGCGGACCCGCTCCGTCACCCGGGCGGTCACGCTGACGCCGTTTTCGGTGTAATGCTGGGAGATGATCTTTCCGTTCCTGTGCAGCAGCGAAACCAGATCGTGCCGGTCCCGGGGAAATTCCCAGCACTGGCTGACGAGCTCCGCGGAGAGCACGGATTCGATTTTTTCCCGGAGTTCCCGGAGTCCTTCCCCGGTCACGGCGGACACGACGACCGCATTGGGGTAGTCGCCCGTCAGGTGCCGGACGCCGGCGGGATCTTCGCACAGGTCGACTTTATTGAGCACCGTGATGACGGGCGTGTCGTCCACCCCGATTTCCCGCAGGACGTCCCGGGTGGCCGCCGCGTGGTTTTTTATTTCCGGGTCCGACGCGTCCAGCACATGGAGAAGAAAATCCGCGCCGGCGGTTTCCTCGAGCGTCGCCTTGAAGGCCTCGACGAGCCGGTGCGGGAGCTTCCGGATGAAGCCCACCGTGTCGGTGACCAGGACCGTTTCGCCGGCGGGAAGGCGCAGTTTCCGGGTGGTGGGGTCCAGCGTGGCGAAGAGCTTGTCCTCCACGAGGACTTCGGCCCCGGTGAGCGCTTTCAGCAGCGAGGACTTGCCCGCGTTGGTGTATCCCACCAGGGAACCCGTCGGTATGCCGGAACGCTCGCGCAGGCTCCGCCGGGTCCGGCGGCTCTTGCGGACATCCTTGAGTTCGCTTTTCGCCCTGTCGATGCGGGCGAGCACACGCCGCCTGTCCATTTCGAGCTGGGTTTCGCCCTCGCCCCGGGTGCCGCGCTTGCCGCCCCGCTGGCGGGAAAGGTGGGTCCATGCCCGGGTAAGCCGGGGAAGGGAGTATTCCATCCGGGCGAGATCGACCTGGAGCCGCGCTTCACGGGTCATCGCCCGGGCGGCGAAGATTTCGAGAATGACCTCCTGCCGGTCGATGACGCACAGCCCCGTGAGCTCCTCCCAGTTTCTCTGCTGGGAAGGGGAAATCTCGTCGTCGAATACGATGAATCCCGCTTCCGCGGCTTCCGCCGCGATGCGTATCTCCCCGGCCTTGCCGGACCCGACGAGATACCGGGGGTACGGGGTCTTCAGATTGACGATCATGCGTCCCGCGGTTTCGAGGCCGATGTTGGCGGTGAGCTCCGCGAGTTCGGCGAGGTGGATTTCGGCATCCCGGGGTTTCATCGCGGGGCCGCAGACGCCCACGAGAAAGGCGCGTCCGGTTTCGGTCGTTGTCATGGTGCCAGTATATCCCGGGTCCGCCGCCGTCGGCAATCAACCCCCGGAAGGGGCGGCGCCGGGGAAAATTGACCACAGCACGTCCTCGGGGGGCGGCGCCGTGACGAGAATTTCCTTTCCGGTTTTCGGATCGGTGAAGGCGAGGCTTCGGGCGTGGAGATGGATCCCCCCGCCGGGGTTCGACCGGGCGGAGCCGTATTTCAGGTCGCCCTTGACATGGCAGCCGACGGCGGCGAGCTGTGCCCGGATCTGGTGGTGCCGGCCGGTGAGTAGCTCCACCTCGAGAAAGAAGTACCGTTCGGACCGGCCGAGGAGCCGGTACCGGAGGGACGCCTTCTTCGTTTCCTTTCCGGGGGAACGCGCTGCGTAGACCTTGTTCTGCCTGCGGTTGAAAACAAGGTGGTGTTCCAGCGTTCCTTCCGGGGACGGAGGAGCGGCGTCGATGACGGCCCAGTAAATTTTCCGCATCTTGCCTTCCCGGAACAGCCCGGACATGCGGGCGAGGCTTTCGGGGTTTTTCGCGAAAAGCACGACACCCGTGACGGGCTGGTCGAGCCGGTGGACCAGGCCGATGAACGGAGGTTCCGGCGCGGAGCCTCCGTCCCCGGGGGAAGGCTCCCCGGCGGAGCGGGCGGCGAGAAATTCCGCCGCCCCGGCTTCCATGCTGTCCCGGCCGGAGGTGTCGGCCTGGACCCTGATGTATTCGGTTTTGTTGAACGCGATGATGTCCTCGTTTTCGAACAGAATTTTCATCGCGCCTTCCCGCTACCGCTTCAGGATCTTTTTCAGCGCCCCCAGCAGGGTGTCCACGTTTTTCCTATTCGCCGAGTATCCCATCAGCCCGATTCTCCAGATTTTTCCCGCCAGCGTGCCGAGGCCGGAACCGATTTCGATCTTGCAGGCGGCGCGCAGTTCCTTTCTCACGGCCGCGTCGTCGACGCCGTCGGGAATGATAACGGTGTTCAGCATCGGCAGACGGTGCGCTTCGTCCACCAGCATGGACAGCCCCATGTTTTGCAGACCCGCGACCAGGTATTCATGGGCGTCCCGGTGGCGCTTCTGCACGGCCTCGAGCCCTTCCTCGAGGATCAGCTGCAGGGCCTGGTACAGCCCGAAATACATGTTCGCCGGGGCGGTGTGGTGATAGGCCCGGGGAGTTCCGTCCCAGTATTTCATCAGGAGATTCATGTCCAGGTAGAAATTCGGCACCTTCGTCGCCCTGCCGGCGGCCTTCTTCATGGCCCCCTCGGAAAATGTCACCGGCGAGAGGCCGGAGGGGCAGCCGATGCACTTCTGGCTGCAGCTGTAAAGCGTGTCGATCCCCCACTCGTCGACCCGGATGTCCAGGCCGCCCAGGCTGGTGACGGCGTCGACGATGAAAAGAGCGCCCGCCTTGCGCGCAAGGGCGCCGACCTCCCGTATCGGGTTTCTCACGCCGGTGGAAGTTTCGGCGTGCACCATGCCCAGGAGCCTGTACGTCTTCGCGGCGAGCCGTTTCCCGACTTCGTCGGGGTCGACGGGTTTTCCCCACGGGAATTCCACGGTGTCCACCACGGCTCCGAGGCGGCCGGCCATCTCCGCGAGACGTGCCGCGAAGTACCCGTTCACGACGACGAGCATGGGGTCGTCCCTCTCGATCAGGTTGACCAGGGACGCCTCCATTCCCGAGGTGCCGGTGCCGGAAATCGTTATGGTCGCCGCGTTGCGGGTGCGCATGACGAGCCTGAGGTTCTCCTTTATCCCGTCCATCAGGGCGAAAAACTGCGGGTCCATGTGTCCCAGGGTCCGTCTCCCCAGCGCTTCGTACACTTTGGGGGGTATCGTCGAAGGGCCGGGGCCCAGAAGAAGAACATCGTCCAGGGATGCGAGAAGATTTTTCATTCCATTCCTCCTTCCCCCATATTAACCGCAACCGGCCGGGGGCGCAACGATTTTGTGCAGGCCGCTTGCCGAGAGGGACGATGCAATCTACAATGAGCGAAGGAACGAATCCGCGGATGCGATCCCGCGGGAACCGCGAAAGGGGAGCACATGCTTGAGTTCGTGAAAAAACCCGCACTCATTCTGAGGACCGACAGGGTCGAGCGCAACATAAAAAGGATGAAAGACAAGGCGGACCGGAGCGGCGTGCGTTTCCGCCCGCATTTCAAGACCCATCAATCCGCGGAGATAGGGGAGTATTACCGGAAGGCGGGGATCGACGCCATCACGGTTTCCAGCGTCTCGATGGCGGGATTTTTCGCCGCACAAGGCTGGAGGGACATCACGGTCGCCTTTCCCGTCAATGTCCGTGAGATCGACGAAATACGGGCGATCGCCGGGAGGATCGCGCTCAACCTGATCGTCGAATCGGAGGAGTCCGTCCGGCTTCTTTCCGCCGGGTTGTCCTCGGGGGGAGCGGCGGCGAAGGCCGGGGTTTTTCTGAAGATCGATACCGGCTACGGCAGAACGGGCATCCCCGCGGGGGACGAGGCCTCCGTTGCGGCGGTCGCCGGGGCTGTTTCCCGTTCGGCGAACCTGGAATTCAGGGGACTCCTCGCCCACGCCGGGCATACCTACACGGCTCCGTCCCCCGACGCGGTGCGCCTCATTTACCGGGAAACCGCCGCGGCTCTGAACCGCCTGCGGGATGCCCTGCATCGGCGGGGCCACGGGAACCTGCAGATCTCCGTCGGCGATACACCGGGCTGCAGCGGTCTCGAAAAGTTCGACGGCGTCGACGAGGTCCGTCCCGGCAATTTCGTTTTCTACGACGCGAAGCAGTTTTCCATCGGCTCCTGCCGGGAGGAGGATCTGGCCGCCGCCGTCGCCTGTCCCGTCGCCGCGAAGCACCCGGACCGGGGGGAAATCCTCATTTACGGGGGCGCGGTGCACCTCTCGAAGGATTTTTACACCGATTCCGGGGGACGGAGGATCCACGGGCTCGTCGCTCCGGCGGCCGGTGACGGCTGGGGCGCCCTGAAGCCGAACTGCCGGGTGTCCTCCCTCAGCCAGGAACACGGAACCGTGTCCGTCGATACGGAAACGATGGAAAGCCTGGGGGTCGGGGACCTGGTCATGATCGTTCCCGCCCACTCCTGCCTGGCCGCGAATCTGCTGGGAGAGTATTTTTCCCCCGGCGGGGCGCGAATCGGCGGCGTTATGAGAATACAAGGAGGAACCTGAAATGACGATTATAAGCACTCCCGACGCCCCGAAGCCGGGCGGCCATTACTCCCAGGGAATCGCCGAGGGCGGTCTCGTGTACGTCGCCGGCCAGCTTCCCATCGATCCCGCCACCGGTAAAATCGAAACCTCCTCGGTGGAGGACCAGACCCTGCGGGCGCTGAAAAACGTGGAAGCCGTGCTCCGGGCCGCGGGAAGTTCGAAGGAGGACGTGCTGAAGGTGACGGTGTATGTCCCCGATATTTCGACCTGGGGCAGGGTCAACGCGGTCTACGCCGCATTTTTCGGAGAACACCGGCCGGCCCGGGCCGTGGTTCCCACCCGGGAGCTGCATTTCGGGGCGCTGATCGAAATCGAGGCGGTGGCGCGGGTCACAGCGGATAAAGCTTAGCCAGTTTTTCCGATTCCTTCAGGCCGTTACCGGACAAGAGAACGACCGCATCCTCCCGTTCGTCCGCGGAAAGCCGCATCCAGCCCGCCAGGGCCGCGGCGGAGGTGGGCTCGGCGTAGATGCCGGTCCGCAGGAGGCCGCCGTGGGCCGCGAGGATTTCCTCCTCGGAAACGGACAGGGTGCGGCCGCCGCTTTCCCGGATGGCCGCGAGAACCTCACGGGCGCGCGGCGGACGTGAAACGGCGATGCCTTCGGCGATGCCGGGTCGGGTTTCGACGGCCATGAAGTCCCCAAGCCCCGCTTCGAACGCCCTGTGCAGGGGCTCGCAGGCCGCGGCCTGGATGCCGAAGATCCGCGGCACCCTGTCCGCGTATCCCGCGTTCCGAAGCAGACGGAACCCCCGGTAAACGCCTTCCAGATACCCTCCGCTGCCCAGGGGGACGACCACCGCGGACGGGACCCTGCGGCCGTACTGTTCCCACAATTCGAACGCCGCGGACATGTGACCCTGAATGAAAAAAGGGTTCCAGAGATGACTCGCGTAGTAGGAGCTCTCCGCGGCGGCCATGACCGCGTCGCTGGCGGCCTGGCGCGGACCGGGCACGCGGACGACCCGGGCGCCGCACAGCCGGGCCTGGACCAGTTTTCCTTCCGGCGTATAGTCCGGGGCGAATATCCTGCAGGAAATTCCCGCCGCGGCGGAGTACGCCGCCGTCGCCGCGCCGGCGTTGCCGGATGAGTCCTCCACCAGATCGCGTACGCCGATGCGCCGCGCGAGGGAGACCAGCACGGAGGCGCCCCGGTCCTTGAACGAACCGGACGGCTGGAGGTAGTCGAGCTTGAAGCGGACGGAGGTTCCCATTACGGGCAGGTCCACCAGGGGCGTCATCCCTTCTCCCAGGGAAACTTCCTCCGTCCCCGGAGGGAGCCCGTACGCCTCGCGATAGCGCCAGAGCGTCCTGCCGCGGGTATCCAGTCCCGACAGCGGGAACATGGCGGAGTTCTCCAGATTCAGATATCCGCCGCAGGAACAGCGAAAAATTCTGTCCTCAAGCGGATATTCTTTTTTACAGGCTGCGCATCTGTACATAATTTCGGAGTTTACGACCTAAGGGACTTCAAAGTCAATTCGGGAACGGGGACGGAGGCCGGGAAGACTGGCCGAAACCGGCCTTTTGTGGTACCGTACGCCATGGCCCAACAAGAACCGAATAAAATAATCTATTCGATGGTCGGGGTCGGCAAGACCTACAACCAGAAAAATGTCCTGAAAGGGATATATCTCTCCTATTTTTACGGCGCGAAGATCGGCGTCATCGGTCTGAACGGATCGGGAAAAAGCACCCTGCTCAAGATCATGGCCGGAGTGGAGAAGGATTTCATCGGCGAAACCGTCGTGACTCCGGGTTTCACGATCGGGTACCTGGAGCCCCTTCTGGACTCGAACAAGACGGTCCGCGAAGTCGTGGAGGAAGGCGTCCAGGAAACGGTCAACATGCTGAAGGAGTTCGACGCGATCAACGAGAAATTCGCCGAACCCCTGTCGGACGACGAGATGAACGCGCTCCTCGAGAAGCAGGGGAAGGTGCAGGAACAACTGGACCGTATGGGTGCCTGGGACCTGGACTCGCGGCTCGAAATGGCGATGGACGCCCTGCGGTGCCCGCCGGCGGAAGCTCCGGTGAACGTGCTCTCCGGCGGCGAGAAGCGCCGTGTCGCGCTCTGCCGCCTTCTGCTGCGGAAACCCGACATCCTGCTCCTGGACGAGCCGACGAACCACCTGGACGCGGAAACCGTCGCGTGGCTCGAGCATCACCTGCAGCAGTACGAGGGAACGGTCATCGCCGTCACCCACGACAGATACTTTCTCGACAATGTGGCGGGATGGATCCTGGAACTCGACAGGGGCGAAGGAATCCCCTGGAAGGGCAACTATTCGTCCTGGCTCGAGCAGAAACAGAACCGGCTCCAGCAGGAAGAAAAGAAGGAAACCGAAAGACAGAAAACCCTGCAGAGGGAACTGGAGTGGATCCGCATGTCGCCCCGGGGCCGCCAGGCCAAATCGAAGGCCCGCCTCAACGCGTACGAGAACCTTTTGAGCGACGATCCCTCGAAACGGGAACGGGACCTGGAAATCTACATTCCGCCGGGGCCGCGGCTGGGAAACGTCGTCATCGAAGCGGAAAACATCCGCAAAGGCTACGGGGACAAGATTCTCGTGGAGGACATGACTTTCGCCATCCCGCCGGGGGCGATCGTCGGCATCATAGGACCCAACGGCGCGGGCAAGACGACCCTGTTCCGGATGATCACGGGGCAGGAAAAGCCCGATTCCGGCGCGATACGGGTCGGGGAAACGGTCAGGCTGACGTACGTGGACCAGATGCGCGACAAGCTGGACCCGAAGAAAAGCATCTGGGAGCTCATCTCCGGGGGTCAGGACATCATCCGCTTGGGAAAAAGGGAGATGAATTCCCGGGCCTATGTGGCCCAGTTCAATCTGAC
>CAZGUL010000091.1:0-9389 GCA_964529055.1 uncultured Spirochaetaceae bacterium | reverse complement strand
ACCCGCAACGCGTTTCCCGGTGCGCCGGTCGTGATCGGCAGAAGGAGACTCGACGGGGAGCGGGTGCGGGGAATCCTGATCAACAACAAGGTGTCCAACGTCTGCGCGCCCCGGGGCGTCGAGGACGCGGAGGAAATTCTGAATGCCCTGGGCGGGCACCTGGGCGCGCCGGCGGATGAATTCTTTCCCGCCTCCACGGGAATCGTGGGCTGGAGCCTCCCGGTGGAGGAAATGAAGGCCGCCATCCCCGCCGTCGTCTCCGGCCTGCACGACGGCCCCTGCCTGGACGCCGCCCGGGCCATCATGACCACCGACGCGTACCCGAAACTGAAATCCGTCCCGGTGGGCCGCGGAACCCTGCTGGGTTTCGCCAAGGGGGCGGGAATGATCGAACCCAACATGGCAACCATGCTGGTGTTTCTGCTGACGGACGTGGCGATGCCCCGCGGGTTCCTGCGGGAAGTCCTAATCCGGGTCGCCGAACGCACCTTCAACTGCATTTCTGTTGACGGCGACCAGAGCACCAGCGACACGGTGCTGCTGATCGGTTCCGGCAGAAAGCCCGCGGTATCCGGGGAGGAGTTCGAGACCGCCCTGGAGGAGGTCTGCGGGTGCCTCGCGGAGGATATCGTCCGGAACGGGGAGGGAACCGCCCATGTCATCCGGGTGAAGGTTTCCGGGGCCGGGTCCTTCACCGGGGCCCGGGACGCGGGAAAGGCCGTTGTAAATTCTCCGCTGATAAAGGCTGCCGTGTTCGGAAACGATCCCAACGTGGGCCGCATCGTCGCGGCCGTCGGCGATTTCGCCGGCAACTCGGGCCTCCGGCTCAACCGGAACGCGGTACGGGTCGTCATGGGCGGCGAAACGATCTTCCGGGACGGTTCGTTCCGGCTCGACGCGGAGAAGGAGAAAAGGCTTTCCGATTACCTGAAGGCTGCGTCGATGAATCCGGAAGGAAAGAAATTCCCCCCCCACCGGCGGAACGTGGAAATCGACATCGATCTCGGCGCGGGCGGCGGGGAAGCCGTCGTGTACGGATCCGATCTTTCCTACGAGTACGTCCGCGAGAACGCGGATTACCGAAGCTGACCCGGAAGAGGAACACATGATGGAAAACCAGGAATTCGATCAGCAGCTCGCCCGCGCGAAGGAGCTCGTCGACCGTGCCCGGGGGGAAATCGGCACCGTCGTCGTGGGGCAGAAAAAAATGATCGACGGCCTCCTGATGGGCATCCTCGCGGGCGGACACGTTCTTCTGGAAGGCGTTCCCGGCCTCGCGAAGACCCTGGCGGTGAAGACGCTGGCCCAGGCGGTGGACGCGAGCTTCAAGCGCATCCAGTTCACTCCGGACCTTCTTCCCGCGGACCTCACCGGTACCATGGTGTACCGTCAGCAGACCGGGGAATTCCTGGCCCGCAAGGGTCCCGTCTTTTCCAACATCATCCTTGCCGACGAAATCAACCGTGCGCCGGCAAAGGTCCAGAGCGCCCTGCTGGAAGCCATGGAGGAGAGGCAGGTCACGATCGGGGAGAACACGTTCCCGCTTCCGGACCCTTTCTTCGTGCTGGCGACCCAGAACCCCATCGAGCACGAGGGGACCTATCCGCTTCCCGAAGCCCAGCTCGACCGGTTCATCATGAAGGTCACGGTGGGATACCCGAACCCCCAGGAAGAGCTGGACATCCTCCGCAGGGTCGGAGTGGAGCGGAGGACATCGGCGAACAGGATCGTTTTCAACGCGGACCTGCGGCGGGCGCGGGAGGCCGTGTCCCGGATCGGGGTGGACGAAAGAATAGAAGCCTACATCGTTGCGCTGGTCGGCGCATCCCGGAACACGTCGAGGAGCCACGGGTCCTACGCCCGGTACATAGAATTCGGGGCGTCGCCCCGGGCGACGATCTACATATACCGCTGCGCGAAGGTGCAGGCCTTCTTCGAGGGCCGGCGGTACGTGGTGCCGGACGACGTCAAGGCGGTGGCTCCGGCCGTTCTGCGCCACCGGATAATCCTCTCCTACGAGGCCGAATCCGACGAACTTTCGGCGGACGACGTCATCAAAAACCTCCTTTCGGCGGTGCCGGTGCCGTGAACAAGGACAAGCTCGCGTCCCGCGTCAAGCGTCTGCAGATCGTCTCGACGAAACTGGTCGAAGGACTCCTGGCGGGGAATTACCGCTCCGTGTTCCGCGGCCCGGGAATCGAATTCGACGAGGTCCGGGAATACGTGGAGGGGGACGACGCCCGCCTCATCGACTGGAACGTCAGCTCCCGCCTCGGCAGTCCCTACACGAAGACCTTCCGGGAGGAACGGGAAATAGTCCTTTTCCTCGTCGTCGACGTTTCCCGCTCGATTTTCGCCGGAGGGGGCGGACGCCGCCGGGAAATCGAAACGCTTCTGGTTTCCCTGCTCAGTTTCGCCGCGATCCGCAACAACGACCGGGTGGGTGCCGTGTTCTTCTCCGACAGGATCGAAAAATGGATTTCCCCGAAAAAGGGAAAGAAACACGCCCTCCGTCTCATCGGGGACGCCGTGGACTTCAGGCCCGCGGGCAGAGGATCCGACCTGGGACAGGCCCTCCGGGCCTCCGGTGAGGCCCTGAAGCGGCGGGGTATCGTTTTCATTCTTTCGGATTTCAAGACCGGGGGCTACGAGCGGGAATTGTCGATCCTCGGCCGCAAGCACGACGTCATCGCCGTCCGGGTCATCGACCCGGTGGACAACGAATATCCGGAAACGGGTCTCGCCTATCTTCAGGACCCGGAAACCCGTGAAGTCATACCGGGGGCCGGCTTCTCTCCGGCCTTCCGCAGGGACTATGCGGAATTCCAGCAGGTCCGCAGGAGGCAGTGGCTCCGGGACTGCGGACGGCAGGGAGTGTCGACCCTGGACCTCCTGACCACCGAGGACCCCGGCGAAAAGCTCGTCCAGTTTTTCAAGCGGCGGCGGAGGCCCTGACCATGCGGATCGCGATCCTGATCGCGCTGCTGTTTCCCTGCGCGGTTTCCGCCGACGGCCGGTTCATCGTCGAAAGCATCCAGTTCATTCCCCAGTCCTACTACGTGGGGGACCGCGTGGAGCTCCGCGCGCTGGTCCGCGGCGACGGGACGGTGCGGGCCGCTTCGCTGCGGGAAATCCCGAAAATCCCGTGGGGCGAAATACACGGGGGAAGAATGACGCAGCGGGATTCCAGTTTCGAAATACGGGTGACCTTCACGGCCTACCAGACCGGGAGCCAGACCCTGCCGCCGCTGCAGTTCGGCGACGCGACCCTGGAGGGCCTCAAGGTGCATGTCCGTTCCCTGGTGGACGAGGGGCGGAGGACCCTTTCCCAGACCCGGGGGCCCCTGCTTCTGCCCTCCACCAAGCTCATCATAGGTCTCGTGGTGGGGGGCTTTCTGGCGCTGCCGCTTCTCGGCGCGTTTCTGATGGTCTGGGTAAGGCCCCGGGTCCTCCGCATCGCGGCGCGGTACGCCGAACGCCGCCCGTACCGCAGGTTCCAGAAAGCGGTGAAAAACCTCACGGAGAGGATGCCGCAGCTCGATGCCAGAAGTTACTACATCGCCCTTCTCGACCTGGTGAAGGCGTACCTTTCCGGGAAGTACGATGCGGGCTGCGCGGCCTACACGACCCGGGAGCTGGAAGAATTCTTCGATCGCCGCCTCGGCGGCGGGCGGGAGAAGGAGAGTCTTCTCGGCCTGTTCGAATTCGGCGACCAGGTGAAATTCGGGGGAGGCAGGGCTTCCCGGGAAAAACGCATGCAGGACGCGGCGCTCGCGGCCGAAGCGGCCGCCTCCCTGGAGAGGCGCGGAAGAGGGGAACATGCTGACCTTTGAATCGCCGCTGTATTTCCTCCTTCTCCTCCTGATCCCGCCGGGAATTTATCTGCGCCACTTCTTCCGGGCACGGGGAAACCTGGTATCGTTTCCGTTTTCCGTGTGGCGGCAGACGGGGTTCGTACCGTCGGTGAGGGGAACCCTCCTGCTGCTCCGGTTTTCCCATGCGGCGTTCTGGGCCGGCTTCGCGGCGGTGATTTTCGCCCTGGCCGGCCCGGGGCTCGCGGTGCGGGAGAAGGTGTACCTGAACCGGGGCATCGACATGATGCTCGTCCTGGACGAGTCTCCCAGCATGGCCGCCCGGGATTTCCAGCCGGAAAACCGCTTCGAGACCGCCCGGGAAGTCATCCGCCGCTTCGTGCGGGGAAGGGAGAACGATCCCATCGGTCTCGTCAGTTTCGGGCTCGAGGCCGCCCTGCGTGTTCCGCCGACCCTGGATTACGATTTCCTTCTGAAAAGCCTGGACGGGCTCCGGATCATGGACCTTGGGGACGGGACCGCCATCGGGATGGGTATCTCCGTCGCGAGCCTGCACCTCCGGCGGAGCACCGCTCGGGACAAGGTCATCATCCTGCTGACGGACGGGAAGAACAACACCGGGGAGATTCCTCCGGAAACCGCCTCCCAGATCGCAGCGCAGATAAACGCCCGCATATACGCCGTGGGGATCGGCAGCGCCGAGGAAGCCCCCATCGAGTTCACGGACCCGAAAACCGGCAAGCATTACCGGGGTACCCTGGAAGGTGGTTTCAACGAGGAGCTCCTGCGCAGCGTGGCGGAAAAGTCCGGAGGAGGTTACTTCTACGCGGGAAATCCCGGCACCCTGAGCGCCATTTTTTCGGCCATCGATTCGCTGGAAACCGTCGAAAGGCGGGTGAGGATACAGGTCAGAACGAAGCCAGTGCACGGGATGTTCATCCTGGCGGGGACACTTCTTCTCCTTCTGGACTTTTTCATCCGCGTCCTGTTGCTGAGGGAAATCCTATGACGGTCGGCAGCCCCTGGTTCCTGGCCCTGCTTCTGTCGCTGCCGATCGTGGCGCCGCTGGCCCTGCGGAATTTCAATCGGGGGAGAAAATCGCTCGCGCTGCTGACCGGCCGTTCCCCGGGGGACGATTTCTTCGGCCGCTACATGATCGCCTCGTTCTTCGGGACCGCGCTTTTCTGTGGTTTCCTTTTTTTCGCTGCCATCGCCGCGGCGGATTTTTCCTGGGGAAGGAAGCCCGTCGAGGAGGACCGGTCGGGGCTGGATGTGATATTCGTCCTCGACGTGTCCCGGAGCATGCTGGCGGCGGACACTCCGCCGAGCCGGCTCGCGGCCGCGGCGGACATCGCGCTGGGCGTCATGCAGGGGCTGCCGGAGGCGCGGTTCGGGGCGGTCGCGTTCAAGGGGAGGGGCGTCCCGGTCGTTCCCGTCACCGAGGACCATCCTTCGCTGGAAGCGTTTTTCGGGAACGCCGGCAGCGGTATCGTCGCGGAACCGGGAACGCATCTCGAATCGGGACTGGACGCGGCGCTCTCCGCCTTTCCCGCCGGCACCGAGAGGCACAGGGCCGTTGTCCTGCTTTCCGACGGGGAATCGCTGGCCAATTTCACCGGCAGAAGCGCCTCCCGGTCCGGGGAGGAGGGGGTCCCGATTTTCGCCGTCGGTTTCGGGGGAAAGGAAGGGTCCTCGATCCGGCTTCCCGACGGGACCCTGCTGACGACGGGCGGAAAAAAGCCCGTGGTTACCCGGCTGAACGAGGGGAATCTCCGTACCGCGGCTGACCTTTCCGGCGGGGCGTATTTTTCGGCCCGGGAACCGGGGGTCGTCAGCCGGCTGGTGGATGAAATTCTGGATTTCGCGGAAGCCCGGGGCGCGACGGGTTTCCGGCTTGTATCGGTGCGGCGCTACAGGGGTTTTCTGCTGGCGGCCTTCCTGTGCCTCGCCGCTTCCGTTCTGGTTCGGAGTGTACGATGGAAAAAAGAAGATTAGCCGCGGTTCTTCTGCTGGGGGGGCTTTTCGTCTCCTGTTCGGCACGAAACGCCTACGTGGACGTCATACAGGGAAATTACTATTACGGACGCGGACTGTATCAGTCCGCGGTCGTCGCTTACCTGCGGGCCCTGGAAACCGGTACACACCCCGAGTGGGTGGAATACAACCTGGGCAACGTGTACCATTCCCTGGGGGAGACCGACGCGGCGGCTTCCATGTGGGAAAAAGCCTCCGCGACGGGAAACGACGAGCTCCGCTTTCACATCGCCTTCAACCGGGGCACCCTGATGTACGAACTCGGCCGCTACAGGGAAGCGTACGAGGAATTCAAATTCGCCCTGCAGTTGCGGTCCGCCAGCGTCGAGGCGAAGGTCAATCTGGAGCTCGCGCTGCGGAAAATGGCCGGCGCGGCGGCCCCGCCCTCCCCGGGCAGAGACCGCCCGCCGGAGGACCGCCGGCGCGAGGACCCGGACAGAATTCTCGATTATGTCAAGAAGAAGGAAACGACGAGATGGGCGGCTTCGGAAAAATGGGACGCTTCCGGCGATCGGGAAGACTGGTAATCCTCCTTGCCGGTCTCCTCGCTTTTTGCGGGGCGGCCGCGGCTGAAACCGCCGCGGTATTGAGGATTTCTCCCGAGCTTCCCCGGGAGGGACAGCCGTTTTCCCTTTCCTTTCTTGTTCCCGGCGCGGCGGCCGGGGACGTGAGGGTGGGGCCCGGCGTCACCTTTCCCCCTTCCGCGACGCTCCTCGGGGGGCCGGGCATCTATCCCGTCTCCGAAAAGGACCCGGTCACGGGTAACATCGAGCGTTTCGTCAAGGTGCAGTACGAATTCCGTGCCGCCCGGGCAGGAAGGGCCGTCGTGGAGCCCATCCCCTTCCAGGTGGGCGAAAGTCAATTTCTCACGGAAGGGACCGTCCTGGAAATCGCCCAGCGCAGGGGCGATCTTCTCGTGCCGTTCGACCTGGAATGGCGGGTCCCCGCCTCCGAGGTTTACGAGGGACAGACGGTGCCGGCGTTTCTGGAAATGAAGAATCTGCCGGGCATCGTCGTGCCGGAATCCGTCGTCGTCGCCCCCCCGTCGGGTGCGGTTTTCGAAGAGACGGAAGGACTGGGAACGATAGGGTCCGTCGCGGCGGGGGGCCGGGAACTCTACCGGATGACGGTGGCCGCCTATCTGCTGACTCCCTCCTCGCCGGGAAACGTCGTCCTCCGAACCGCGCGGGTCAAAGCCTTCGGAATGACGGTGGAGTCCCGTGCGCTCCCGGTGACCGTCCGACGGCTGCCGGCGGAAGTCCGATCCACCGGAGCGGTGGGAAATTTCCGCGTTTCGTCCCGGGTGGAACCGGAGGAACCGCGTCTGGGCGACACCGTCCGCCTTTTCGTGCGGGTCGAGGGGGAGGGAAATCTTAACTACCTCCAGCTTCCCCCCCTGCAGTTTCCCGACTTCGCGGTTCTCGGCAAAACCCCGCGGACGCGTCTCTCACCCCGGGAAACGGGGTACGGAGGCTCGGTGGAATGGGAGATCAGGCTTTCCCCGCAGAAAACGGGGGATTTCCGCGTCACGGTTCCGGTTTTCCCGTGGTTCGACCCCGCCGCGAACGAAATCCGGAGTTCCCGGGAGCGTTCACACCGGGTCCTTGTGCGTGAAGCCGCGGAAGACGCCGGCTCCCGGGAAGGCCCAAAATCACGGCGTGTTCTGAGGTCGGACGAAAAGGCGGCATCCGCGCCGCTGGATGCCTACCGCAGGGCTTACGCGTATCTTCTGCTGCTTCCCGGGCTGGGGCTGCTCGTTCACGGTCTCCTCCGGAGGAGGAAACGGTATGCCGCGGTCCTCATCGCTCTGCTGTCCGCCTCGATCTTTCTGCTGGGCTCCTCGGAGCCGTCCCCCGACGCTTCGCTGCTGCTGATCGAGCAGGGCGCGGACGCCTACGAAAGGGGCGGCTTCGCCGACGCCGTCACGTTCTTCATCCAGGCCGCATCGGCGCTGCCCGAAAATCCGGGAGCCCATTACAATCTGGGAATTTCCTACGCAGCGCTGCGGGACGTCCCGCGGGCCGTCTTTCACCTCCGCCGGGCCGTGGTCATCCGCCCGGGGTCCGCGCTTTTCCGCGAAACGCTGGCCGACACCGAGAATGAACTCGGCCTGACCCGCCAGAGCGCCGTCCCGCGGCTCCATCCGGATTACTTCTTTCTGTTCCTCGTCCTGACCGTGAACCTGGCCGGCTGTCTGCCGCTGGCGGTAAAAAGGAGGGGCCCCCTGTTCATCGCCGGCATCCTGCTTTCCCTTCTCGCGGTTCTCTCCGCCGCCGGTCTCCTGTACTCCGCCGCGGAGCGAAACGCCCGGTGGGGCGTCGTATCGAAGGAGAACGCCGTGCTCCGCAAAATACCGCTGCCGAACTCCTCGGAATGGCTGCAGCTTCCGGCGGGCACGTCGGTGGATGTGCGCGGGGCCTCGGGAAATTTCATTCTGACCCGCACCGGTTTCGGGGTCGAAGGCTGGATGGAGGCGGACAGAATGCTGCTCAGCCCGGCGGGGGGAAGCGGTGGCGGCTAAACCTCACCCGATGGATGAATGGCTGGAAAAATTTCCGCCCGGGCGGGACCGGGGAAAGGATGGTGCCGGAAAGGCGTCCGGCCCGCCGGCACGGAGTCGCAAAGCGGGCCGCCGGGACGACGGAAAAGAGGCGGTGCTGGATCTTCACGGCATGACCCGGGAGGAAGCCCTGCGGAGCGTGAGAGATTTCATCAGGAACTGCGCCCGGAGCGGCAGCCGAAAGGCTCTCGTGGTCCATGGAAAGGGAAATCATTCGGCCCTTGGAGCGGTGCTGCCGGGTCTCGTCAGGAGGGAGGTCGAAAACCATCCCGACGTCGCGGATTTCGGACCGGCGGAACCGGAAAACGGAGGCGCCGGGGCTCTGTGGATTTTTCTGCGTCAGCGTTCGCGATAGATGATGCGGCCGCGGGAAAGATCGTAGGGAGAGAGGGCGACTTTGACCTTGTCGCCGGGAACGATGCGGATGTAGTGCTTCCGCATTTTTCCGGAGAGATGGGACAGGATGACATGCCCGTTTTTGAGCTCCACCCGAAACATGGTGTTCGGCAGAGATTCCTTGACGACTCCTTCTACTTCAATGGCCTCTTCTTTTGCCACGATTCCTCCTGGATGTATCGATACACGATCGCCTCATAGTAAGAAATTCGGCGGTCCGTGTCAATCCGACCCCGGACCGCGGTTCTAGTTGACATTTTCCCCTTTTTGCTTCACATTGCTGACCTTGTAAAGTCACCACCTTTAAGGAGAGCCGGATGGAAAAGGAGTTTGTCGACCGCATGAAGGATTCCCTCGAGAACCTCAAGAAGGAGATCATCGACAAGCTTATGGCGGAGAGTTCCGAATTCCGGGAGATCATCGAGGATATGGACCCGAAGGACCTGGTGGACATCGCGGCCGACGACATCGACCGCAAGACCCTGGAAGCCCTGGGCGCCCAGGAAATCAAGCGTCTCCGTCTCATCGACGCAGCCTTGTCCCGGCTCGAGAACAACCGCTACGGGCTTTGCGCGAAATGCAACAAG
>CAZGUL010000090.1:0-9422 GCA_964529055.1 uncultured Spirochaetaceae bacterium | reverse complement strand
TGTTCACGAAGAGAAAACCTTCAAGATGGTACCCGGGTGGAAGGAGGAGCCCTGCACCCTGTGCGGCCTGTGCCAGGAGGTCTGCAAATTCCACGCCGTCATCAAACTCGGGGGTCAGATCATGGTTTTTCCCGAACTCTGCCACGGGTGCTTCGCCTGCTCCGAGCTGTGTCCCGCCTCGGCCCTTCCCATGGTTCCGGAGAAAATGGGGGAGCTCCGGCGGTTCGCCGCGGGACGGCTGGATTTCGTGGAAAGCAAGCTGGACATCGGCCAGGAGCAGGCCGTCCCCCTCATCGCGCAGACGATCGCGTACGTGAAACGGGGCTTTCCGGACGCGGAGTTCGTCATACGGGACGCGCCTCCGGGCACGTCGTGCCCGGTCATCGAGGCGGCAAAAGACGCGGACTTCGTCATCCTGGTGACCGAGCCGACGCCCTTCGGGCTCCACGACCTGACCCTGGCCGTGGAAACGATGCGGGCCCTGGGGAAACCCTTCGCCGTGGTCGTCAACCGCCACGGCATCGGCACCGACGACGTTGTCCGGTACTGCGAAAAGGAGAGTGTGCCCGTCGCGGCGAGGATTTCCAACGACCGGCGGGTGGCGGAGCTGTACTCCCGGGGGGAATCCATATCCGGGGGTGTCCCGGAATTCCGGCGGGAAATCGAAAACATCGCCCGCTTCCTGCGCGCCCGCACGGGCGGAGGACAGGCATGAAGGAAATCGTCGTCATATCGGGAAAGGGCGGCACGGGTAAAACGTCGATCACCGCATCTTTCGCGTTCCTCGGCGCACCCGACCTGGTCTGCGCGGACTGCGACGTGGACGCCGCGGACATGCACCTCCTCCTGGAACCGGACAGGGCGCGCACCGAGGACTTTTACAGCGGCGAACTCGCCTGTATCCGCCAGGACGCATGCATCGCCTGCGGAAAATGCGCGGAGGTCTGCCGTTTCGACGCCGTGGAGGTTCGGGACGGGGTTTACACCATAAAAGACATCGACTGCGAAGGCTGCGGCTACTGCGCCCGGGTCTGTCCGGCGGGAGCCATCGACATGAAGCCCCGGAATGTCGGGACCTGGCATGTTTCGGGAACCCGCCTGGGCTGCACAATGGTGCACGCACGCCTGGGCATCGGAGCGGAAAACTCGGGCAAACTCGTGGCGAAGGTCAAAAACGAGGCGAAGCGGGCCGCGGAGGAGACAGGGAAGCGCATCGTTCTCGTGGACGGATCGCCGGGAATCGGCTGTCCGGTGGTTTCTTCTCTTTCCGGGGCGGACTTCGTCGTTCTTGTCACCGAGCCCACTGTCTCAGGACTGCACGATCTGCGGCGGGTGCACGAGCTGGTGCGGAAGTTCAAGATACCCGAGGGGTGCATCGTCAACAAGGCGGACCTCAACGAGGAGATGACCCGGGAAATCGTCGATTTTCTCCGAAAGGAGAAAATACTCCTCCTGTCCCGTCTTCCGTACGACGAGAGTTTCACCGACGCGATGGTGGCGGGAAAAACGATCGTCGAATTTTCCCCGGGGCCTCTTGAGAAAGCGCTCCGGGAGGCGTGGCGCCTCCTGGCGGGAACAGTCGAAAAAATTACACCACAACAGGAAAGGGAGATAAAGACATGAAAATCGCATTTACGGCGAAAGGAACGGACTGGAATTCGGACATTGATCCCCGCTTCGGCAGGACCGATTACATTCTCGTTTACGACGAGGACGGCGGGAATCTCACGTCCGTGGACAACCGGGGCGTCGAGACCGTCGCCCACGGGGCGGGGCCCGGGACCGCGCAGAAGCTGTTCGATCTCGGCCCCGACGTCCTGATAACCGGCAACGGCCCGGGGGGCAACGCCGCCGCCGTTCTGGGACGGGCGAACCTGAAAATTTACGCCGGAGCGGGCGGCATGACCGTCAAGGCCGCGTATGACGCCTTCAAACGGGGGGAACTGAAGGAGTTCTGAAGGGGACCGGTTCATTTCCCGCACGGGAAAAGAATAAATACGCCGTCCGCCGGGGCCGGCGAAACTTTTCCTTGACAAACGTCGTTATAAATATATAATTCTCCCCATAACAAAGTGGAGGGATAGCTATGCACTGGCTGTTTTCAGTCGTCCTTCCTCTTATTGGTTTCGTTCTAGGTTTGGCAGTTAGATGGTTGTATGCAAGATTTCAACTTTCGTCCTCGGAGCAGACGGCCGAAAGAATTAAGCAGGACGCGATTAAGGAGGCTGAGGCCAGAAAAAAAGAGTTGATGCTTGAGACGAAGGATCAGCTCATCAAGGAAAGGACTCAGCAGGAAAGGGATTTACGGGAGCGGAGAAGCGAGCTCCAGCGTTTCGAGCGCAGGCTGCTCCAGAAAGAAGAAAACCTAGAGAGAAAACTGGCCCAGGCTGACAAGCAGATCCAGGCCAACGCGAACCGTGAGAGGATTTTAGCGGAAAAAGAAGAGTTCCTCGGTACTCAGGAGGAACGGTGGGTCAAGGAACTCGAGCGGGTTTCGGGCCTGAGTTCGGAAGATGCGAAAAAACTCATCATCACCACCCTCGAAAACGAGGCCCGGCACGACGCCCAGGTCATCCTGAACAAGATCGAGCAGGAAACCGCGATGGCGGCGGAAAAGAAGGCGCGGGAGATCGTCATCTCCGTCATCCAGCGCATCGCCACGGACGTGACGTCCGAGGTTACGGTGACCACCGTCAGCCTGCCGAACGACGAGATGAAGGGCCGCATCATCGGGAGGGAAGGGCGGAACATCCGGACCCTGGAAACCCTCACCGGGGTGGACGTCATCATCGACGATACGCCGGAGGCCGTGGTCATTTCGTGCTTCGACCCGGTGCGCAAGGAAATCGCCAAGCGCTCCCTGGAAAGGCTCATCTCCGACGGGCGGATCCATCCGGCCCGGATCGAGGAGGTGGTCCAGAAGATCACGAAGGAAATCACCCAGGTCATCTACGAGGAAGGCGAGAAGGTCCTGTTCGAGCTGGGCCTGCACAACTTCTCCGCCGACGGCATCAAGGCCCTGGGTCGGCTGCACTTCCGGACGAGTTACGGCCAGAACGTGCTGTCCCATTCCAAGGAAGTCGCCATCCTGTCCGGCATGATCGCCGCGGAAGTCGGCGCGGACCGGGAAATCGCCAAGAGGGGCGCACTGCTCCACGACATCGGCAAGGGCATCGAGAGCGAAAGCGACTCCACCCATGTCGAGCTGGGCATCGAGCTGGCCCGGAAGATGGGCGAGGACCCGCGGGTCATCAACGCCATCGGCGCCCACCACGGAGACGTGGAGTTCAGCTGCCCTGAGGCGGTCATCGTGCAGATAGCCGATTCCATCTCCGCCTCCCGGCCCGGCGCCCGGAGGGAGACGCTGGACACCTACATCAAGCGCCTGGAAAACCTGGAAAAGATCGCCGAAAGCTTCGACGGCGTCGAGAAAGCCTACGCCATCCAGGCGGGCCGGGAGCTGCGCATCATGGCGAACAACGAGCGGGTCAGCGACGATGCGGCGAAGGACCTGGCCAAGGGCATCGCGAAGAAAATCGAGTCCGAGCTGCGCTACCCGGGCCGGATAAAGGTAACCATCATCCGGGAAACCCGCGTGGTGGAGTATGCCCGCTAAGGGAAAAATAACGGCCCTCATTCTCGGCGACGTTGTCGGTCAGTCGGGATGCAGGGCCCTTTTTCTTGCCCTCCCGGGCCTGATAAAGACCCACGCGGCCGACTTCGTCGTGGTCAACGGCGAGAACGCCGCCGGCGGCTTCGGGATAGACCCGGACATGCTCGGGAAGTTCCATGCTGCCGGCGTCCAGGTCGTGACTTCGGGCAATCATATCTGGCAGCAGAAAGACATCCTCCCCCTTCTCGATTCCCGGGAAAACCTGCTGCGTCCCCACAACTATCCGAAGGGGGTCCCCGGCCACGGTTTCTGCGTCATTGAAAACCGGGGGACCAAGGCGGCGGTGCTGAACCTGCAGGGGAGGGTCAGGATGAGCAACATCCTCTGTCCCTTCCAGACCGGACGGGAAATCCTCCGAAAACTCCGCGGGGAGAGCCGGATCGTCATCGTCGATTTTCACGCCGAGGACCCGGAGGAAAAGGAGGCCCTCGCCCTGTATCTGGACGGTGAGGCGAGCGTCGTATTCGGCACCCACACCCACGTGCAGACCGCGGACGAGCGCATCCTGCCCGGAGGGACCGCCTACATAACGGACATCGGGATGACCGGCTCGCGGGACAGCGTCATCGGGTTCCGGGCCGACACGGCGATTCAGAGGTCCGTCACCCAGATGCCGCTGAAAATGGAAGTCTGCGACAATCCCGCCGACATCTGCGGCATCGCCGTGGAAATCGACACGGAAACGGGAAAAGCCCTGTCCATAACGCGGGTAAAGGCGGAATCCCGCGTTTAAACCGATGAAAACGCGCCTCTTGCGCCTTCTTGAGCTTCTTGTCCACCGATACCCCGAAACGCCCCGGGAGAACCTCATGGCTTCCGTGCTCTGCGGCGACGTCCGCGTCGGCGGGGAGAAGGTCCGGGACCCGAAAAGACGGGTGCCTGAGGACGCGGAAATCGAATTCGCGGGCGAAACCTTCGTATCCCGGGGGGGCGACAAGCTCGAAGGGGCATTAAGGGCCTGGAACGTGGACGCCGCGGGAAAGGTCGTACTTGACGCCGGGTCCTCCACCGGCGGCTTTACCGACTGTCTTTTGAAGAGGGGAGCGGCTCTCGTCCACGCGGTGGATTCCGGAAGCAACCAGATGCACGGACGCCTCCGCGCCGACCCCCGGGTGCGCCTCCGGGAAAAGACAAACATCATGGCCGTGGACCGGCTCGATCCGGAGCCGGACTTCGCGGTCTGCGACCTTTCCTTCCGGTCCCTCCGGGGGGCGGCGCGGCACATCGCCGGCCTGACCCGGAGCGGCACCGTCTTTGCGCTGGTGAAGCCCCAGTTCGAATGGCGCAATCCTCCGGCGGCTTTCGACGGGGTCGTCCGCGGGGAGAACGATCTGGAAAAAATTCTGACGGACCTCGCGGCATCGCTGGAGGAGGAGGGGCTCCGGGTGGCGGACGCCGCCGAATCCCCCGTTCGCGGGCGGTCGGGAAACCGGGAGTTCTTTTTCCTGCTGGAGACGGGCCTGCCCGGAAATTCCGACGGCGGCGTCGGGATACGGGAAAAGATCCGCAGTCTCGTCCGGGGAAGCGTTTAGAAGGATTCCCTGCCCAGGGGTTTTCCGATGTAGAGTCCCTCGGGGCTCAGAAAATCCACCTTGCCGCCGTCGATCAGTATCTGCACGTTCCGGACCGTGGGAAACTCCGTCGCCGTAAAGACGATCTGGCGGACCTGTCCCCGGAACCCCTCGATCCCGAAAGAGTTGAAACGCAGGTTTTCGTTGAAGCTCAAGGATGCCGTTCCGTCCTTCGCGGACGCCGACTGGAGGGCCGTTCCCGGAGGAATCAGGCTCAGGATACCCTCCCGCGTTTCCTCCGGCGTCGGGCCGGCCAGAAGGGCCGCGATGGTTTCGGAAAGGGGGGCCGGCCCCGCGGGCATCCTGCGGGTGACGGGAGCGGGAAGGATACCGCCGTCGGCGGACAGCTTGATGAAATACAGGACGCCGTCCCGGACTTTCGCGGGTTCATCGACGGGTGTCCGGGCCGCCGGAGCGGTTTGCGGGGCCGGAGCCGGCGCGGCCGGGACGGCCGCCGGGGCAGCCTGCGGGGACGGCGCGGCCGGGAGCGGCTGCGGCGCAGGCACGGCCGGGACGGCCGGCCGCTTTTCCTCCGGCGCCGCAGCCGGTTTGGGAGGTTCCACCCGGATTTCGGGCTTTTTTTCCGTTTGAGGCGGCGCAGGCGGAGGTTCCCGCGGTGCCTCCGGAGGATGCGACGGACGGGCGGGTCTTTCCGCTTCGGAAACGCCCCGGTAATCGCCGCCGAAGAGTTTCGCGACGAAGCCGGACACGCCGGCTTCCCCGAACAGCGACGGGAAATCGATCCGGTGCGCCAAATAAATGAGTGTTACAAATACGAGGAGGGCCATCCAGAAGGTAACCCCCAGGGGACTTTTCCTTTTTCGTGCCATTCCCTATTGTATCGGCGGAAAATGCCGCTCATTTGACACTCATGGTAAAAGGTCGTATAGTTGTGCACGTATGGTCGAGGTGAAAGGGATCTCCGCATCTCCCGGCATTGTAACGGGTAAAGCGTTTGTTTATATCGACGAGAACCCGCAGATCCCGAAGTACGACATCCACACATCACGGATACCTCTCGAGCTGGAAAGGCTGCGGGACGCCCTGGACAAGGCGGCCGCGGAAATAGAAGGCATCAAGAACAGCCACTCGGCGGGAGCGGTGTCCGGCGGGGCGAACTTCCTGGATTCCCACCTCTTGATGCTCCAGGACCCGGAGTTCAAGACGTCCCTGGAGAAGGGCCTGCGGGAAAAGATGAAGAACATCGAGTGGATCCTCTACCAGACCATGCAGGCGCTGATCGAAAAACTGAGCTCCGCCGAGGACCCGTACCTGCGGGAGCGGGCCGCGGACATCCACGACGTGTCCCGCCGCGTGCTGAACCATCTCATGTTCCGGGAGCAGATTTCGCTCGCGGACCTGGAGCACGAGGTCATCCTGGTGGGGCGGGACCTCATGCCCTCGGAAGCCGTCGCGATGAACCAGAAAAAGGTCCGCGGCCTCGCCATGGAGGAGGGGGGAAGAACTTCCCACACGGCGATCCTGGCCCGGGCCTTCGAAATTCCCGCCGTTCTGGGGCTCCGGGACATCACGAAGCTTGTCCGGGGCGGCGACGAAATCATCATCGACGGAAACCGGGGTCTGGTCATCATCAATCCCGACGAGGCGACCAAATCCCGGTACAAAAAAACCCGGGCCCTGTGGACCCGGCGGGAAGAGGAATTGCTCGGTCTCAACGACCTGCCCGCCGAAACCCGGGACGGATACACGGTGCGACTTCTGGGCAACATCGAAGTCCCGGAAGAGGTGGATTCCCTCCGCGCCCACGGGGCGGAAGGGATCGGCCTGTACCGGTCGGAGTTCCTTTTCCTGCAGCCCGGCAGGCTTCCGTCGGAGGACACCCAGTATCGTGCCTACGGCAGGGTGCTGGAAGCCATGAATGGTAAGTGCGTGACCATCCGGACCCTGGACCTGGGGGGGGACAAGGTCATACCGGAGCTCGTGGACATGGTGGAAAAGAATCCCCTGCTCGGCTGGCGGGCCATCCGCTTCTGCCTGTCCCGGGTGCAGATATTCAGGACACAGCTGCGGGCCCTGTTCCGGGCGTCGGTGCACGGGAAGCTCAAAATAATGTTCCCGATGATTTCCGGGATCGAGGAACTGGAGGAAGTCCTGGTTCTGCTGGAGGACGTCAAGAAGGGGCTGCGGGACGAGAAGGTCCCCTTTGACGAAAACGTGGAAATCGGCTGCATGATCGAAATCCCTTCCGCCGCAATGACGTCGGACATCCTCGCCCGGAAAGCCGCCTTCTTCTCGATCGGCACCAACGACCTCATCCAGTATTCCATCGCGGTCGACCGGGGCAACCAGCAGGTGGCCTACCTCTACGAACCCTTCCACCCCGGCGTCCTCCGCCTCATCGGGACGACGATCCGGAACGCACACGACCAGGGTATAAAGGTCGCGATGTGCGGGGAAATGGCCGGCGATCCCCTGGCCACGGTGATTCTTCTCGGACTCGGTCTGGACGAATTCAGCATGAGCGCTTTTTCGATCCCGGAGGTCAAGAAGATCATCCGTTCCGTGACGACAACGGAAGCCCGGGAATTCGCGGACACCGTGCTGAGCATGACCTCCTGCAGGGAAATCGACGCTTTCGTCCGGCGGCACATGGAGAAAAAGTTTGACGTCATCAGCTACTAGTGCCGAAGCCGGCCCCCATCCCCTCGCGGTCATCGTCGGCCGGCCCAATGTCGGCAAGTCGACCTTGTTCAACAGGCTCGTCGGAAAGCGGATGGCCATCACCGACGCCATGCCCGGCGTCACCCGGGACCCGGTAACCGGCCTCATCGAGCGTGAAGGCAGGACCGTCACCCTGGTCGACACCGGAGGTATCCGGCCCGGAGCCGGGGGGGTGGACGGGGTCGTCAGCAGGAGAAGCCTGTCCGTTCTGGAAAAGGCGGACTGCATCGTTTTTCTGCTCGAAGTCGGGGAGCTTACCGGAGAGGACGAAGAGGTCCTCTCCGTGGTGCGCCGGTTCGCCGACAAGGTCATCCTGGCCGTCAACAAGGTAGACACGGAGCGCCGGGAGGAGGGGCTGGGGGACTACTACGGCCTGGGCTTCCGCGACGTGGTTGCCATTTCATCCGCCCACGGACGGAACTGCGACGAGCTGGAGGAGCTCCTGTTCCGGAAAATCGATTTCTCGCGGTACACGGACTCCCGGGAGGCGCCGCCCCCGTCCCAGGACATAACGATTGCGGTCCTGGGAAAGCCGAACACCGGAAAATCCACCCTGGTCAACACCCTTCTCGGCGAGGAGAGGTCCATCGTTTCCGACATTCCCGGCACCACCCGTGACGTTCTGGAAAGCCGGTTCGATTTCACGGGAAAAGTCTTCCGTCTCCTGGACACCGCGGGTATCCGCCGGAAGACGAAGGTGACCGAGGACGTGGAATACTACTCGGTGAACCGGGCCATCGCGAGCATCGAGGACGCGGACGTCGTATTCCTGCTCATCGACGCGACGGAGGGGCTGGCGGACCAGGACAAGAAAATCGCCGCCCAGATCGTCAAAAAGGGCAGGGGGATCATCCTGGTCCTGAACAAGTGGGACCGCATGGAAGGCGGAAAGACGACCTTCAAGTCCGTGGAAAGCCGCCTCCGGTTCATGTTCCCCGTGCTGGAATTCGCGCCGGTTATTCCGGTCTCGGCCAAAACGGGCTGGAACCTGGACGCGCTTCTGGAAAAAGCCCTGGACATGAAAGCCCAGCTGGAAAAGAGGATTGAAACCGGGGCCCTGAACAGGGCTCTAGCGGCCTGGACGGAGGACAACCCGCCGCCCCGGGACGGCCGGCGCCAGTTCAAGCTGCGCTTCATGACGCAGGTGCGTTCCAAACCGCTGCGGTTCGTCCTGTTCGTCAATCGCAGGGACGGGTTTCCTCCTTTTTACGTCAACTATGTGAAGAACAGGCTCCGGAGCGATCTCGGGTTTCCGGACGTTCCGCTGGATATCGAGGTGCGGTCCAAAGGTCGGGACTGATGAGACGCCTGGGCATCGGCGACGTCTGCAGGCTGATGGAAATAAAACCCCACATTCTCCGCTACTGGGAAGCGGAAATTCCCCTGCTCGATCCCGCCAAGAACACGGGGGGGCGGAGGGTCTACGGGGACCGGGAGCTCATCCTTCTGTACCGCCTGAAATACCTGATCCAGGAAAAACGCTACACCGTGGAGGG
>CAZGUL010000089.1:0-9446 GCA_964529055.1 uncultured Spirochaetaceae bacterium | reverse complement strand
CTTACGGGCGGGAATGATTTCGATGAAGTTGTAGCCTTTCCGGTCGAATTTGCCGTGGATGCCGAAGGCCTTCAGATCCCTGCCCTCCGGCTGCCTCCGGTACAGGGCTTCGGGCCAGGTGGCGATGAAGGCGGACTTAGGATACACGTCCTCGCCCGAATCGGTCTTGATGATCGAGGAAAACTTGCTGCCCCGGACGATCCACGGGCTGCCCTCCGGGTCGTCGAAATTCTCGATGATCCGGGACTGCAGGTTCGCCGTCACCTCGTCGGAAAAAACGGCTCCGGAAAGTAGAAAAAACAGTATCAGGCTCAAAGCGAAGAGTCCGCCTTTTTTCATTTTCTACTCCTTTTGTGTTACGTTGCTCATAGGTATAAGCTACAAAGGATTATATTTCTATCAATTAGCTTTGTCAAATAGTTTGCCATCCCAGGTCATCGGCACTTCAATGTCCCCGCCGGGAGGGGCGTCGCTGACGAGGGCCGCGGATATAGCCGCCGCGTAGTCCTTTTCCACGGTCCCCGCGGGAAAAGGAGCGTCCCGGTCCGGGAAATTCCCCCCGTCCGCGAAGACCACGGGAATCGGTTTTCCCGCCCGCAGGAGGTCAAGCACCGCGGCGCTCCGGGGACCGGCGAAAACCACTGCCAGAGGCGGGTCCCCGGCGGTTTTTTCCCGCACAGCGGCCCGCAGGTCCTCCAGGGTGGATTCCGGCGGAATGTCTGCTGCGTCCAGGAGGAGCCCCTCCCCGGCGGCCGCGGCGGCGAAGGCCCCGCCGGTAACCGGATCGAGAAAAGCGGCGGGAATGCGGACCGGGCCTCCGCCGGATTCCAGGTGTTTTTTTATCGCCCCCGCCGCGGACCGCAGCGCAGGTCCGGGATCGAACCGCACCCAGACGTACGGGGTGTTTTCCGGAATCTCCCGCGGGGCGTCGAGGCAGAAAAAACGGACCGGGGGGTACCTTTCCGCGAGGCCCTGCAGTTCCATCGCGGCGAAGGCTCCGACAATGACGAAGGCCGGTTTTCTTTCCTCCAGGTAGGTTTCCAGCAGCTCCGCCGCGGGAGCCCCCGGCGGGATTTCAAGCACATCAAGGGGAATGCCCGTCGCACGCTTCACGTCCTCCCGAAGGGTTTCGGCCCCCCGGGAGGTGCGCAGGGCGACCGACCAGTAGGAGTCCTCCACCAGCACGGCCCCGCCCCCCTTCGCGCAGCCTGAAACGAAGAGCGCGGCCGCCGCCGCGAGGGAAAACAGGCCGCGGACCGCCCGTGCCACTGCAGCCGCCGTCAGTCCCGCATGGTGCCGCCGTTCACCATCATGCTTTCGCCGGTGATGAACCTGGCACGCGGGCTGGCGAGATAGGCCGCCGCGAAGGCGACGTCCTCCGGATCGCCGATGCGCTTCAGGATGCTGTTGTCGATGAATTTCTGGTTTTCCGCGGCTCCGGCGGCGTTCGCCATGGCGGTGACGATGCGTCCCGGGCAGATGTTGTTCGCGGTGATGCCGTCGATTCCGACCTGCTGGGCCAGGTTCCGGGTGAAGGCGAGAACGCCGCCCTTCGACGCGGCATAACTGCAGGCCGCGACGGTGCCGCCGTGTTTGCCCGCCTCGGAGGAGAGGTTGATGATCCTGCCGTATTTCCGCTGCCGCATGCCCGGAAGGACCGCCTTGCAGAAAAAGAACATCGCCTTAAGATTGACGGCCATCACGAGGTCCCACTCCTCCTCGGAGATGTCCTCGATCTTGTGCAGGGGATGGATCCCCGCGTTGTTGACCATGATCTGGACCCCGCCGAATTTCTTTTCCACCTCGGCGACGAAGGCCTGGACGTCGGCCTGCTTCGCGATGTCCAGCACCTTCGGGAAAACCTGCGATCCCGTCTTCGTCCCGATTTCCTTCGCGGTTTCGTCGAGCACGTCGGCCTTGATGTCGACGATGGCCACGCTGGCCCCCCGGGCCGCGAGTTCCGTCGCGATGGCCTTTCCGATGCCCTGGGCCGCCCCGGTGACTATCGCCGTATGTCCTTTCAGTTCAAGATTTTCCATTTTTCACTCCTCTTTCTTCAGTATGGGCGCCAGGTACTCCATGGAGGCCCTCACGTCATCGGCGAAGGACTTCCTGAAGTTCGCCTCCAGCGCGACCCTGCCCGTGTAGCCCAGCGCGTCCAGGACCCCGACGATTTTCCTGAAGTCCAGGGCGCCGAAACCGGGCAGGAACCTGTTGTTGTCCGACAGGTGAAATCCGATGTAATGGTCCCTGTGGCGGACCATGGCGGCCTCCATGTTCGATTCCTCGATGTTCATGTGCCAGGTGTCCGGAAGAATGTGAACATGGGGGTTTTTCGCGTCCCTGATGAGGTCCCAGGTGTCGTCCAGGCTGTTGCCCACCGGCGACTCGAAGCGGTTGATGGCTTCCACGACGAAGGGGGTCTTCAGCTTCAGGGCCTCCGGGGCGATCTCGGCGATGGACGCCTTGAGCTGTTCCCGGTTGGCGGGCTTGTTTTCGCCGGCCGAAGCCTTCAGGAAACCGGCGACGGCCCCCGCATCGAACTCCCGGGCGAACGCGAGGAAACCCTTCGCCCGCCGGACGGACTCCCGCCGCCTGGCCTCGTCCTCGGAGGCCAGGGAAAGGTTCGCGGTCTTGGCGGTGAAGCCCGTGGCGAAAACCGACAGGACAAGGCCGAAATCGGCGAGAAAGCTTTTCAGGTCCGCGGGATTCACGGCTTCCGGGTCGCGGATGTTGAGTTCAACCCCGTCGAAGCCGAGGCTCTGCAGAACCTTCATGTTGCCGATGAAGGCGGCGTCGTCCCGGTACCTGTCCGGGAGAAGGGTCTGGATCGCGAGAAAATATCGGTAGCGCGGCATGGGTCCTCCTAGGACATGAGCTGTCCGCCGTTCACCTCCAGGACTTCCCCGGTGATGAAGCTCGCGAGCTGCTCCGACGCGAGGAACAGGGCCGGTCCCGCGACTTCCTCCGCCGTGGCTCCCCTGCCCATCGGGATGGAACTCATGAGGGCCTTCAGCATTTCGGGTTTCGTGTACTTGTCGTGGAAGGGGGTCAGGATGATCCCCGGCGCGATGGCGTTTACCCGTATCTTGAACGGCGCGAGTTCCTTGGCCAGGCCCCGGGTCATCGTGGAAACCGCGGCCTTCGACGCGGCGTAGATCACGGCCCCGCCGCCGCCGCCGTTCCGCGCGGCGATGCTGGACAGGTTGATGATGCTGCCCCCCTTCTTCTTCATGTAGGGAATGGCGAGCTTGCAGATCCGGAAGGTGGAGGCCACGTTGAGGTCCATGACCTTCTGGTAGGCGTCGTCGGGCATGTCCGCGATGGGGTACCTTTCCAGAAGCCCGCCGGCGTTGTTGACAAGGACGTCGATGCGGCCGAATTTCTTTACCACTTCCTTGATCATCTTCCCGGTGGCGGCGGGGTCCATCACGTCGGCCTGGACGAGGAAGGTTTCCCCGCCTTTTTTGGCCTTTATCTTCTTCGCGACGGCCTGCGCCTCTTTTTCGCTCCTGTTGTAGTGGATGGCGACCTTCGCCCCGGAGGTCCCGAAGGCGATCGCCATGGCGGCGCCGATGCCGGTGCTCGCGCCGGTGATGAAAACAACCTTTCCGTCGAATCTGATGTCCATGATTTTCCTCCGAATAGAGAGTGTTTACAGGCCCGCGATGGGCCGCAGGGGTTCCATTTCCTTTTCGTCCGCCACCATGATGTACAGGTAGAGGCCGGCGGGACTCAGGGAATCCATCAGAAGCTTCAATTCGTCCGGCGTGAAGGATCCCCTGATCACCAGGGGCTTCTTCGCCTTCTGGACCATCTGAAAATACGGCACCATGGTGTCCACCGGCGGGCCGCCCACGTCGTTGTTGATCTCGTAGCATTTGATGGTCGGTATCTCCAGCATCTGGTCCAGCACGATCATGCTCGTGGCGTGGAGATGGATAAAGCTGCAGTTGAAGCTCGCCGACACCCGGGCGTCCACCGGCCCGAGGTACTTCCGGTACAGCTCCGGGGAGAGCACGGCCACCGCGTCCTCCTGCATCCGGATGATCGTGTCCGGCGCCCAGATGTTGTACTGGGCGTCGTAATAGCCGCCGTGGAACTTCGGGATCCTTTTCCAGGCCTCCTTCGTCATGTCGATGAAGAAGGTCCCCATGCGTTCCAGCAGCCGGACGGTGGGATCGGGATCGAGCATGAGGTCCACGACGGTCTGCTCGTGCCCCCTCATGCTGACCACGTAGTCCAGCGGGCCGTTCAGGGTGCCGTGGGAGATCGGATAGCGGCCGGCGGAACGTTTCACCAGCACGTCGATGAACTCGACGTATTTTTTGAACCACGGGGAATTCCGGTCAAGACCGACCTTTTCCGCCTCCTCCCACGACAGGTTCCGTTCCTCGGCGACCACGTTTCCCGGCAGGACCCGCATCTTGCAGCCCAGGGTTCCGTCGCCCCAGAACACCGCCTGGGACGGGGAGGCCCCCCGCAGGATGTCGTCGTCCATCGTCTCCCCTTCCCGCAGGAGACGCTCCTGGTCGTCCATGAAATCCTCCGGGACCACCATGTCGGAGGTCAGGGGCTTGTCCTTCTCCCACGAGGCGCTGGCCTTGAACTCGTCCAGCGGGAACCAGCTCTTGAAGGAGAAACCCACAAGAGGCCTTTTTACCGGGGACAGGTTCCACCACTTCCGGTAGCCCTCGATTTTCGCGGGATCGTTGCCGAATTCGTATTTCATGTATTCCCCTTTTTCAGTTCATTTCGAAGCCGCCGTCCACATTCAAGGTCTGCCCCGTGATGTAGTCCGCGTCGGCGGAGCAGAGAAAAGCGACGGCCGCGGCCATGTCTTCCAGACTGCCGGGGCGCTTCAGCGGAATGCGGGCGATGAATTCGTCGCTGGCCTTCTTCGCGTCGATGCCGAAGGCCCGTTCCTTCTCCCTGTTGTTGTCCTCCCACATCTTCGTCATCACCACGCTGGGGGCAACGGCGTTGACGTTGATGTTGTACGGGGCGAAGGCCAGCGCCGCCGACTGGGTGATGCTGATGACCGCCGCCTTGCTTGCCGCGTAGGCGAGCTGGTAGGCCCTGCCCCGCCGGCCGGAGATCGACGTGAAGTTGACGATTTTCCCGTGGGACCGGTCGGCCTGCCCGGCCTTCCTGACCTCCTCCGGGACCTGCTCCACCATCCGGCGTGCCACGGTCTGCACGGCGAATGCGGTGCCCTTCTGGTTGACGGCGATGACCTTGTCCCATTCCGCCTCGGACACGTCCAGGAAGTTGTTGCTCTGGACCACGCCGGCGGTGTTGACGAAAATATCGATGCGGCCGAATTTCGCGACGGTCTTTTCCACCGCCGCGGCGATGTCGGCGGTCCTCGAAATGTCGAGTTTCAGCGCCAGCGAGCGGCGGCCCATGGCTGCTATTTCCTTCGCCGCGGACTCCGCGTTTTCCAGGACGATATCCGCCGCGGCGACGTCGGCGCCCTCCCGGGCAAGCCGCAGGGCCACCCCTTTTCCGATGCCCGCGCCGCCGCCGGCGACCAGGGCGATTTTTCCGGCAAAACGATTTTCCATATCACGCCCCTCCTTGTTTCGTGTTGTACACGTCGTCGGCGATCTCCAGGAACCAGGCCTCCAGACGCCGGCCGTATTCCTTCAGGAACGCAGGCGACAGCTCGTAGAGCTTTTCCCGGCAGACGAACCGGTTCTTCCCGTCCCGCCGTCCGACGGAAACGAACTGGTAATAGTGAAAGAGCTTCTTGTCCGGATGGGGAACCGGATCGGCATCGTACTCCTTGATGCACTGTTTCGCGAAGGCCGAGCCCTTCTTCGCTTCGCCCCGGACGAATTCGAGGACGTCGTTAAACCAGTAGGCGAACAGGTCCGGCTGAATTTCGTACAGGGCCTGGGAGAACATCATCTGCTGCATCGGGGAAATCTTGAAGTTGATCCGCCCGCCGGTGGCCCGGCCGAAGACCTGCCGGGTCTTCCTGCCCAGGTCGTCGCCGGAATGGCAGTCCAGCATCAGGTTGTAGGCCCGTGCGATGCCGGAAATCGTACCCACCCGCTTTTCCAGACCCGCGAGGCCGTCGGGACAACGGTAGTCGGTGCTCTTCTCGACGCCGAAATTCGGCGCCAGGTGGGTTACCGGCAGATGCCGCCGCTGCATTTCCACCGCCAGGAAGACGACCTCCTCCGGGGTGGTGATGCATTCGCAGGTGGCGAATTCCGCGGGGTTCTCGTCGATGGACAGCTCCATGTCGAAGGGCACGTCCCCTTTGAGGCCCTTCGCGTGGGCGTGGAGGGCCTCCATCGCGTCAAGGGCCTTCCAGTACTTGCCGACGAAGCGGCCGATGTCGGCCTCGGAGAATTTATACGTCGCGCCGTCGATCGTCCGCGTCCTGCCGTGGTAGGAAAGAACGTCCTTTTTCAAGGCATCGCCCTTCAGGACCTCGTCGAGGAAGGATTTCGCCTTCGCGGCGCTTTTGGTCTTCAGGGCCGCGTAATTCAGGATGTCCGAAACGTCCATCGTGAAAAAGGTGTAGTACCGGGACGCGGCGACGACCCGCTTTGCCCTGTCCAGGCCTTCCGGACCGCGTTTGACCTGGATGTGGTCCGCGTCCGCCCCGTACCGCGGGTAGGAGGGCGCCTTCAGCGCCTCGATGACACCCCGGTGCAGGAGCCCCTCGAAGGTGCTTCCCGCGTGCCCCTCCGCGATGGTGCCGAAGCTGAACAGGTAGTTCTCGTGGGCGGGCTTTCCGGCCTTCAGGTCGTCCAGCAGATTGAGTTCCCGCAGGGAGTTCTGGATGGCATTGGCGGCGAAACCGCCCTTCTCCATGGCCCGGAAAGCGGCGGGCCAGATCGCCGTGGTGTGGCGGTTGCCGATGCCCAGCCGGGGCACCGTTCCGAGGGCCCGGGGGGCCTTCTCGGGATTGACGTCCCGCAGGTATCTGTCCAGGGTCTTCATGTCCGTGGAATACGCGGCGAGGCTCATCCCGCCGCCCAGGGCCAGGGTCCCCAGGGGTTTTCCGAGAACGGACTTCCCGGCGCTCTTTCCGATCTGGATGAAAACGTTCTGGCCGTCCGGCAGGGACGCCAGCACGACGTCGTCGCCCCCGGACGGGGCGTGGGAGCCGGGATACAGGGTGAGGCCCTTCAGCGCCGGGAGTTTGGGCTTTCCCATCGCCGCCGCCGCCTTTTTCCAGAACGCCGCGCCGGCCGCCTCGACGGCCTTCCACGCCGCGGCGGCGTCCCACGTCGTCGTATCCAGGACCGCCGGGTTTTTCGCCGGGTCCAGAACCAGTTTTCCGACCTTTATCGTTGCCATGTTGCCTTCCTTTTTCTAACCTTCAAAATAGGGAATCGTCTGGGGTCCCTCGGGCAGAACGCAGATCTTCGCTCCCCCCCCGATTTTCGCGACCAGCTCCGCCGCAAGTCTGTCTATGGACGGGCAGTCCTTGAGGTGCGCTCCCGCGAGCTGTTCCGCGGAAAGGCCCGAGGTGTGCACGTAAATGTCCGCCTTCTTCGCCAGGATGCCCAGGATCTGGGCCTGCCACTGGTCGTCCATCATGAAACCGTCGCCCCGTATCCGGGCCAGGAGGTCGTCGGCGTTTTTCGCCTCCCGGAGAAGGCGTCCGAAGGAGCCGTGGTCCGGCACGCCGTCCCAGCACTCCGCGGCGACGATGATGACGCCGCCGGGCTTGACGACCTTGGCCGCCGCGCTCATGCCCTTTACGGCCTGGTACAGGTTGAGGTCCAGCGGATACCCCGAGTTCGACGTGATAACGATGTCGAAGAGGTTTTCGGTCCTGGCCATCGCGGTCTTCCTGACGAATTCCGTTCCCGCCAGGTACGCCTCGGTCCAGTCGCCGGCGAACGATGCGGTTATCTCCTTGTGCTTGTTCAGCGTCACGTTGACGAGGAAATCGGGCTTCACCATGGCGGCCGCCTCGTTGACCTCGCTGCGGATCGGGTTGCCCCTCAGCACGCCCCAGACGGCGTTCTCGTCGTCTATGTTGCGGGCGTTGTGGTTCCGCATCACCGTGTCCAGGTGCGCCATGCCGGGCATCACCGCCTTGCCTCCGCCGGAGAAGCCCGCGAAGAAATGGGGCTCGATGAACCCGGTGAGAATCTTGAAGGTGCTGGCCAGGAAATCCTTCTGGATCAGGACCTCGTTGCCGCTCCGGGTCCTGCCCACCGACACATGGTCCCCTTCCGCCCGGGCGTCGTTCTGCACGATACGGTATTTTTCCACCACGCCGGCGGTCAGCATGCCGACGAGTTCCTCCCGGGTGTTGAGCCGGTGGGTCCCGGTGGAATTGAACAGGGTAATCCTGTCCCTGCCGACACCCGCCCTCCCGAGCTCCTCCAGGATGACGGGAATGATGATGTGATTCGGCGTCGGCCGGGTGATGTCGCTGAACACCACCCCGACCGTGTCGCCGGGCTTCAGCATCTCCGCCAGCGGCGGAGAGCCGATCGGCCTGCGGAGGGATTCGGCGACGACCCCTTTCTGGTCGGGGCTGGCCGGAACGAACTGCGGCTCAACGACCGTGACGGCCGCCCCGTCGGGCAGGTTCACGTCCAGGCCTGTCTTGCCGTATGCGAGTTTGATCTTCATCGCCGTTCCTCCCGCCGCCTCAGGATTTCACGTTCTTGATCAGGGACAGGTTTCCGTCCCGGGCGGCCGTCAGGATCGGCGCCATGTACTCGTCGACCATTTCCGCCGTCAGCGGCACGGGCATGTTCTCCAGCTTCATCTTGAGCTGGGGGTCCTTCGCCGCGGCGAGGGCCCGGTCGATGTGACCCTGGGTGAAGCCCTTGACCTCCGACAGCCGGGTCGGGAAGTTGATTTTCCGCGCGAAGGCGAACATCGCCTCGGCCGTGGCTGTTCCCAGTTCCTTCGCGCTCATCTTCCCGATGTCGCCGGAAAGGTAGCCCGCTTCCTTGTAGACCGAAGCCACGAGTTTCAGGGGTTCCAGGATGGCCGGGGCGAAGAAAACCAGGTAGTAGGGATTCATCAGGGCGCAGGCGCGGCCGTGGCTGAGGACGTCAACCAGGGAAAAGCTCGTCAGGTGCGGGCCGTTGGTGCCGCCGATCATGATGGCGTAGCCGCCCAGGTCGGTGGCGAGGCAGAGGGCTTCCCGCGCCTTCGCGTCCCGCGGGTTCGCGATGACCTGGGGCAGATGGTCGAGAATGAGCTTGATGCCCGGCTTCGCGAGGGCCGCCACCGCGTCGTAATGGGGTTTTCCCACCGCGCCGAAGAGGACCTCCAGAATGTGGGCGATGCCGTCCAGGGCCCCGTCGGAGGTGAGGCTGACGGGGGCGGAATGGGTCACCTCGAAATCGAAGACCGGGTACTGGGGCACGATCGCGTTGTCCACGATGAGCTTCTTCTGGCCGGACTTGTAATCGGTGATATTCGAATACTTGGTCAGGTGCGCGCCGGTGCCC
>CAZGUL010000088.1:0-9475 GCA_964529055.1 uncultured Spirochaetaceae bacterium | reverse complement strand
TCCTCGAGCCGGGGGACAAAATCGCGAACCTGCTGGGCCCCCTGGGCCGGCCGACCCACATCGGGAAGGTCGGCACCGTGGTCTGCGTCGGCGGCGGCATCGGCGCGGCCCCCCTGTATCCCATCGCCCAGGGGATGAAAAAGGCGGGCAACCGCCTGATCGTGATAATCGGCGCCCGGAATAAAAGTCTGGTCATCATGGAAGAGGAGATGCGCGCCATCGCCGACGAACTCATCATGGTGACCGACGACGGCTCCTACGGCCGGAAGGCCCTGGTCACCGAGCCCCTGAAGGAGCTCTGCGAGCGCAGCCCGGCGCCGGACACGGTGGTCGCCATCGGCCCGCCCATCATGATGAAATTCTGCGTCGAGACGACCCGCCCGTACGGGGTCCACACGATGGTGTCCCTGAACACGATCATGATCGACGGCACCGGCATGTGCGGCGGTTGCCGGGTCACGGTGGGGGGAAAGACGAAATTCGTCTGCGTCGACGGCCCCGAGTTCGACGGCCACCAGGTGGATTTCTCCAACATGCTCCTGCGTATGGGCGCCTACAAGGAAGAGGAGACGAAAGCCCACGAAAAATGCCATCTGGACATGCAGGTGAAGAAACTCGAGAAAAAGCAAAAGGATACCCCATGAGTCACACCATAGATCCCGGGATCCTGGGAAAGGCGGCCCGGGAACTTTACGATACGCTGAAGGACAAAAAACTGACGCCCAGGGAGAGGCTCGCGATTCCGCCCCAGGAAATGCCGGCCCAGGAGCCGGACGCGCGGCGGCGCAACATGGACGAGGTCGCCCTGGGCTACTCGGAGGAGCAGGCCCGCCTGGAAGCCCTGCGCTGCCTGCAGTGCAAGACGGCCCCCTGCGTCGCCTCCTGCCCCGTCCGCATCGACATTCCCGGTTTCGTCGGCAAAATAGCCGAAGGCAGATACGACGAGTCCCTGGCCATCCTCCGGGACAGCAACCTTTTTCCCGCCATCTGCGGGCGGGTGTGTCCCCAGGAGGTCCAGTGCCAGTCCACCTGCACGGTGGGAAAGTCGCTGAAAAGCCTGGACAAGGCGGTGTCCATCGGGCGGCTGGAGCGCTTCGCCGCCGACATGGAAAGGAAGTCGGGGAGGCTCGACGTCCCGCCGGTGAAACCGAAGACCGGCAAAAAGGTCGCCGTCGTCGGCAGCGGCCCCGCCGGGCTCGCCGCGGCGGCCGACCTGGCGAAGGAAGGCCATTCGGTGACGATTTTCGAGGCCTTCCACAAGCCCGGCGGCGTCATGATCTACGGCATTCCCGAATTCCGCCTGCCCAAGGAGATCGTGAGCCGGGAAATCGAGATGCTCGCGAAGCTCGGCGTCGAAATCCGGCCCAACTTTCTCGTGGGCCGCACCCGGGGTCTCAAGGACCTCTTCGAAAAGGACGGTTTCGATGCCGTCTTCATCGGAAGCGGCGCGGGCCTCCCGAAGTTCATGAACATTCCCGGGGAGAATCTGATCGGCGTGTTCAGCGCCAACGAATATCTGACCCGCTCCAACCTGATGCGCGCCTACGACATGGAGCACGCGGACACGCCGATTTTCAAGGCGAAGCGGGTGGCCGTTCTCGGCGGGGGCAACGTGGCCATGGACGCGGCCCGCACCGCCGTCAGGATGGGCGCCGACAAGGTCTTCATCGTCTACCGCCGGACCGAGAACGAGATGCCCGCCCGGGTCGAGGAAGTGGCACACGCGAAGGAAGAAGGCGTCGTCTTCCATTTCCTGGAAAACGCGAAGAGCATCCTCGGGGACGACAGGAACCGGGTGGTCGGAATGGAGTGCCTGTCCTACAGGCTCGGGGATCCCGACGATTCTGGACGTCGCAGCCCGGTGGTGATCGAAGGCAGCGAGCACGTTCTCGAAGTGGACGCCGTCGTCGTGGCCATCGGAAACGAGTCGCACCCGCTCCTCCTGCAGACCAATCCGGAGCTGAAGGTGTCCAGGCGGGGCAACATCATCACCGACGAGACGGGCAAAACCTCGATGGACCGGGTTTACGCGGGGGGCGACATCGTTCTCGGCGCCGCGACGGTCATTCTCGCCATGGGCGAGGGGCGCCGGGCCGCGGCGTCCATCAACAAAATGCTCGCCGGAAACTGATCCCGCGGCGGGTCTTCCCGTCCGCCGCGGCGGGTCTTCCCGTCCGCCGCGGCGGGTCTTCCCGTCCGCCGCGGGTTCTCCTTCCGGTATAATTTGCTTGAATTCCTCCCGTGCCGGCCTTACCTTTTAGGAAGAGAAAAAAGCACGAGGAGAGAGCTATGGCGAAATTAAACACACGGTACATGGGAATCGAACTCGCGAACCCGCTCGTCGTCGGGGCCTGCAGCCTCACGTCGAACCTGGACACCATCAAGCGGCTTGAGGACTCCGGCGCGGGAGCGGTGGTCATCAAAAGTCTCTTCGAGGAGCAGATTCAGCTCAAGAACCTTTTGATGGACGAGGAGCTTCACCGCTACGACGACTGGCATGCGGAAATGACGTCCATTTTCCCCAACCTGAAGGACGGGGGGCCGGAGGAACACATCGCCTGGGTGCGGAAGGCCCGCGAGGCCGTCAAAATTCCCGTCATCGCGAGCCTGAACGCCGTGAACCGGGACGCCTGGGTCGAATACGCCAAGCTGCTCGAAGGCACGGGGGTGGACGGCCTGGAACTCAACTTTTTCGCCACCCCCACCGATTTCGAGAAAACCGCCCGGGATGTGGAAGACGAGCAGGTTTCGATCCTGAAGGACATAAAGAAAGCGGTCAAGGTCCCGATCTCCGTCAAGCTGAGCCCCTTTTACACCAACCCCCTGAGTTTCGTCAAACGCCTTGACGAGGCCGGGGTCGCGGGCTTCGTGCTGTTCAACCGCTTTTTCGATCCCAGCCTTGATATCGAGGCGGAAAAGAGCGACTTCCCCTTCAACCTCTCCAATCCGAACGACCACCGTCTGGCGCTGCGCTACGTGGGGCTCCTGTCCGGCAACGTGAAGGGCAGCCTCTGCGCGTCCCACGGCATTCACGCGCCGGCGCATGCGATCGAGGTCCTTCTCGGCGGGGCCGACGCCTTCCAGGTGGTCAGCACCCTGTACCGGAACTCCGTGGGCACCATCAAAGTCTTCCTGGACGAGATCGCCGCGTGGATGGGCCGGAAGGGCTACGGATCCCTCGCGGATTTCAAGGGCAAGCTCGACGCCCGGCGGAACCCGGACAAATTCACGTACCGGCGGGCCCAGTACGTGAAGCTCCTGATGCGGCCGGAGAATTTCTTGGCCAAGCCCAAGATTATCTGATATAGTCTTTCCGGAGGGACGGCCGCCCGGCGGGCGGCCGCGCTTCCCGCGGGAGGGGCTATGCGGAGAAAGGACAAATCCCTGGCGGAAAGGGCCGTCGTCGACGAGATCATCCGGAAGGCGGCGGTGTGCCGTCTCGCGATGGCCGACGGCGGAGAGCCATATCTGGTTCCCCTCAGTTTCGGGTACGACGGAGAGTGCCTGTATTTCCATTCCGCCGCGGAAGGGAAAAAAATCGACATTTTGCGGAAAAATCCCCGGGTATGGTTCGAATTCGATTCCGTCGGCCGGCTTCTTCCCTCCGCGGATGGGGCCTGCGGCTGGACCGTGGAGTACGAGTCCGTCATGGGCGCGGGGCGGGCCGTCATGCTTTCCGGCAGGGAGGAAAAGCAGAGGGGCCTGGACATCCTGATGTCCCACTACGCGCCGGGGGACGTTTTCGACTACCGGCCGGAGATGATCGACAGGATCGCCGTCTTCCGGGTGGACATCGAGTCGGTGTCCGGAAAAAGATCGCCGGCCCGCAGGGCGGAGAAGACCGATGGCTGAAACGATGATCGACATCATGAAAAGGCGGGTCTCGGTGCGCACCTATTCGGCCGATCCCGTCCCGCCGGAGACGCTGGACAGGCTCGCCGCGGCGCTGGAGAAAAACAGCCCCTCCCTGTTCGGCAGTGAACCGCGTTTTCTGCTCACCGACCCCCGGGAAAGCCGTTTCGGCGAGGCCGCCGGGCTTTCCACCTACGGGGTCGTGAAAAATCCGTACGCGTTCATCGTCGGGGCGGTCCGGAAAGGCCCCCGGTGCCTCACCGATTTCGGCTATGCCATGGAGCGGAACATCCTGGAGGCCGCGGCGCTGGGGCTGGGCACCTGCTGGCTCGGCGGGACCTTCAGCCGGAGCGCCTTTGCCCGGGCCGCCGGCCTGCGGGAAGGGGAGCTTCTTCCCGCGGTGAGTCCCGTGGGACTGCCGGCGGGCAAAAAATCCCTGGTGGACGGTTTCCTGCATTTCGCCGCCGGCTCCCGGCACCGCAGGCCGTGGCAGGACCTTTTCTGCCTCGGGAGTCCCGCGGAGCCGTTATTCCCGGAAGCCGCCGGCGGCTGCGCGGAGGCCCTGGAATGCGTCCGGATCGCGCCGTCCGCCCAGAACAAACAGCCCTGGCGGGTCGTCAAGGACAGGTCCGGGGATGTATTTCATTTCTACTATGTCCCGGGAGCCGGCGGCGGCGAGGTCAGGTTCGCGGAGATCGACATCGGCATCGCCCTGTGCCATTTCGAGCTCGCCGCCGGCGTTCTCGGCCAGGCCGGGGGCTGGGCTGAAAAGTCCGGCCGCCCCGCGGCGGAGAAAGAGGGCTGGACGTACATCCTGTCGTGGGAGAGCAGATGATCAGGATCGCGATGGATACCATATCCCGTTCCGATCTCGAACAGCGTTACGGCCGGACCCGGGAGGTTTACGAGGCGTACCTGGCAGAGGTCTCCTCGAAGGTCCTGCCGCTGCTGCAGGACTCGGAGATCAAATTCACCGTGAAGCAGCGGATGAAATCCTTCGACAGCTTTTTCTCGAAGGTTCTGCGGAAGGCGCGGGAACTCAACGGCAAGGCGGTACGGAACGGTTCGGTGCTCATAACCGACCTCATCGGGATGCGCATCGTCTGCCCCTTTCTGGAGGACACCCTGCGGGTGGAGGACCTGATCCGGCAGAATTTCGAGGTGGTCGAGCGGGAGCGGAAGGGCGAGGACTATTCACCCCGGGAATTCGGCTACGAATCGACCCACGTCATCGTTAAGCTCGCGGGGCCCGTTGAGATCGCCGGACGGACCCAGGACGAAATTCTCTGCGAAATTCAGATCCGGACCAACCTGCAGGACGCGTGGGCGGAGGTCGAGCACGAGCTGATGTACAAGGCGGAGTTCACCCCCTTCGACGAACCGCTGCGGCGCAAGCTCGCCGCGGTCAACGCCAACCTGAGCCTGTCGGACATCATTTTCCAGGAGATCCGGGACTACCAGCGGCGGCTCCAGGAGGAGCTGAAGAAACGGCGCAAGAGCTTTCTGCAGAAACTGCAGACGGAAACGGACGACCTTCTCCTGGAGGCGGCGGGAAGCCGGGACGCGCCGCCGCCGGAACCGACCGGGGCGTCCGCGTCCCCCACGGTGGAAACCATCGACAACCTTCTGCTGGAGGCCCTGACGGCCCACAACATGCGCAAATACCCGGAAGCGATCGACATCTACACCCGCATCCTGTCCCGGCATCCGAAGAAATCCCTCCGGTCCATCATCTACATCCACCGGGGGATGGCGTATTTCGGGGATTCCCGCTACATGGATGCCCTGGAGGACTTTACCAAGTCGATGCATCTGGACGAGAACAACGCCCGGGCCTACTACTACAGGGGCGTGGTGTACCGCTTCCTGCAGGACCTCCAGCACGCCCTGGCGGATTTCGACCGCTGCATCGAAATAGACCCGTATCAGTTCGACCCGGTTTTCGCCCGGGCGCAGATTTACTTCAGTCTGGGGGATTACGTCCGGGCCCACGGGGACTGTTCACGGGCCCTGGCCATCAAGCCGAAGGTGACGGAGGCGCAGCGCTTTCTCCAGGTCGTGACCCGGCGCCTGCAATTCTAGGGCCGGCCGCCGCCGCGTTCACTCCCGCTGGTCGAAGGCGTCGGGAAAATCGGGATGCGCGTCGGTGATCACCCGGTGCTTCTCCCGAAGAATGTCTTCGATGTACGGATAGGCGGCCCGCATGGCCCGGTAGGTTTCGCCGTTCAGCATTTTGAGGTCCGAAAGGCCCCGTTGCCGGATTCTTTCGTCGGCGTCGGCGGGGCCGACGAGGCGGATGTCCGTGGCGTCCGACGCGACCGCGACGGACCAGAGGGTGGCGTACATCTGGATGAAAGTGTAAAGCGGCACGCAGACCCCGAACACGGACTTCAGGGTGGCCAGGATGCAGCCGAAGGCCGCGGGGCGGGTTATCGGGGATTCGGCGTGCATGACAAACAGGCCCCGCGGGTCCCGGAGGGACCGGCGGACGGCCCGGAAAAACTCCGCCGTATACAGCATGCGGGACGGCCCCTGGGGATCCGTCATGTCCATGATGACGGCGTCGTAGACCCCCTGCCGGGACTCCACGAAGGCCCGGCCGTCCTGGAACCGGAAGGCCACCCGCGGATCGTCGAAGGCCCCGCCGCTTATTTCCGGAAGATGCCGCCGCGAAAATTCCACGACTTCCTCGTCCAGCTCCGCGAAGTCGACACCTTCAACGCTCCGGTATTTGAGGACTTCCCGGAGGATGCCTCCGTCCCCGCCGCCGATGACCAGCACGTTCCGCGGGTCCGGGTGGGCCAGCATCGCCGGGTGGACCATCGGCTCGTGGTACTGGTAATCGTTTTTCCGGACCACCTGGGTTATGCCGTCCAGGAGCAGGGTGTTGCCGAATTCCTCGGTCTCCACGAGTTCGATGGACTGATACCGGGTTTTCCCCGCGTACAGGGTTTTCCCCGCTGTGTAGAAAAAGCCCGACGAGCCGTTCAGCCACTCGCGGATGATCCGTTTGTCCTCCGTCCCCATCCCGGTTCCCCCTAAAGATTCTGGCACTCGAAGATTTCCTGCATTTCCATCTTCAGCCTGTCCCGGATCCGGCGCTTCTCCTTCGCCGAGAGATGCTCCACCTCCGGCCCGAACAGGTAGTTCTTCAGCTTGATGTCCTTGATCTTCATTTTGGTGTGGAAGATGTTGTCCGAAATGATGTTGATGTCGTAGGCCAGGTAGTCGGAGAGGACGTCCTCGGAAATGTAATCCTGGATCGACGTGATGTCGTGGTCTATGAAGACCTTTTTCCCCTTCGAGTCCCGGGTGAAGCCCCGGACCCGGTAGTCCATCAGCACCACGTCGGAATCGAAGCTCCCGATGAGGTAGTGCAGGGCGTTGAGCGGCGAGATCATGCCGCAGGTGGAAACGTCGATATCCACCCGGAAGGTCGCGATCTCCGAGCTGGTGTTGTGCTCCGGATAGGTGTGGATCGTGATGTGGCTCTTGTCCAGGTGGCCCGCCACCGTCGCGGCCTTGGCTTCGAAGTGCGGCTTCTCCATGAAGGATTCGCCCTCGTTGATCAGGGCGACCACGCTGGCGCCCCGGGGTTCGTAGTCCTGGGTGGAAATGTTGACGAGCTTGGCGTCGATGATGCGGCACACTTCCTCGACGATTTCCTGCAGCCGATGGGAGTTGTACTCCTCGTCCACGTATTCCAGGTAATCGATCTGGGATTCCTTGGACCGGGCGTAGCAGATGTCGTAGATATTGAAGCTCAGGGATTTCGTGAGGTTGTTGAAGCCTTCCAGTTTGAGCTTCTGCCCTTTGACGCGCTTGAACAATTCCTTTCTTTTTCCTCCGGCGGGCAATGATTGCTCAGTATACGGATAAAAAGTCGGAAAATACAAGCGGCGGCGACCTCCGTCCCCGAAAATATGGAAAATGCTGTGCAAAATGGATAATACATGAGTATAATGATAATATTAAGAGTGATAGTGTTCAGTTCCCCCGCCAGAAGGGGATGGAGGAGGCAATGAAAAACGTTGTCGCGCTTGCAGGTCTGATCGGGGCCGGAATTCTTCTGACGTCATGCCCCCAGCCGTTGACCGACCGGGACGTGCTGAACGCGAAAGACTCCGCGGCCCCGGTCATTTCGATCGACGCCCCGGAGGAAAACGCGGCCTTCGGCCGGTTCATCGTCATCCAGGGCAGGGTGTCGGACACGGCCGACGCCGCCGGTGAACCGGGCCGGGTGGAGCGGCTGGAGTACGAGGTCCTCGCCCGGAGTCCCCGGACTCCGGCGGTGGTCGCCCCGGACGGGAGCTTTTTCATAGAATTCTCCACCGACCTCCGGGAAAACATCGTCGTGGAGCTCCGGGCCGTGGACTGGAACGGCAATGTGGGCACCCGGAGGCTGCCCCTGGCGTGGCGCGGCAACGACATTCCGTCCTTCGCCGTCGTCGCGGGCACCCGGACGGTGACCCTGAGCTGGGACCCCGTGCCCGGCGCCGAATCATACGATCTGTATTTCGAGGCCTCTGCCCTGGCCCCCACCGAAGCCTCCCCCGGAAGGGTCCTGAACGTCCCGTTCGCGACATCCGGAGGGCGGCTCTCCTACGAGATGAGGGACCTCCGGAACGGTTCCGTGTACAGCTTTCTGCTCGTCGGAAGGGCCTCCGCCGGGGAGGACAACTTTTCCGACGTGGCCCGCGCCGTTCCCCTGTCGACCTTCAATCTTTTTCCCCGGGTGGATCCGAACTACACCTACATCGACCTTTCCTGGCGGGCCCTTTCGGGCATCGGCCAGTATGAGGTCCTCCGGTCCGTTTCGCGGGACGGGCCCTACCTCAGCGCCTCGGGGCCGGTAACCGGCTCCTCGTACCGGGACCAGAACGTGCTGCAGGGCGTAACGTATTACTACCGGGTGCGTCCCTACCCGTACGCGTCGGTGGACAGCCAGGCCGCGGAAGCCGTGGCGGACCCCTTGCCGAGCTCGCGGAGCGCCGAAATAGGATTTTACACGTCCGTCGAGTTTCCCGTCGCGTCCGCCGTCAAGGATTCCTACCTGTTCATCGCCGACATGTACGGCGGGCTCAAGGTGGCGTCCATTGCCGAGCCGTCGACCCCGGTGCCCGTAGTGACGGTGAGCAGTCTCGTTTCCCCGCGCCGCATCGTCGTGGACGGGGACTACGCGTACGTCACCCACATGCAATCCCTGTCGGTTTTCGACGTTTCGAATCCCGCGTCACCCGTCCTTCTCGACACGATCCAGGTGACGACGGACGACGGGGGACAGGCGGAGGGGCTCGCCGTGCTGGGAAACCTGGTATTCGTCGCCCGTTTCAACGACGGCTTCGCGGTGGTGAACGCCGCGGAAAAATCGAGCCTGCAGCTGGTCCACCAGACCACGCCCGCAAAAGCCGCGGAGCTGCGGCAAGTCTACGCTGTGCACGCCATCGACCGCTCGGGGACCCGGATCCTCGCGGTGGGGGCCCTGGACAGGACGGAACTCTACACGGTGAGCGGTACGGATTCGGTTCCGTCACTGACGCTGAGGTCGGGATCGATGCCGTACGCCATGGATGTGAAACTTGCGGGCGAGGTTCTCTACATAACAAGCAACTGGTACCTGTAC